>JADGAO010000331.1 GCA_015231995.1 Nitrospinota bacterium
AAATGGTGCGCCCGATTGGATTCGAACCAATGACCTACGGATTAGAAGTCCGTTGCTCTATCCTGCTGAGCTACGGGCGCGTCGCTTTAGAAAGAATAGCCAAATCACCTGCGGAATTAAAGATAAAACCGGTGTTGGCATTGGGATTCGCGTTTGACCCGGCGTTTACCGATTACTTTTCCGAAGGCTCGACGGATAGTTTCCGAAATGGTGAAAACAGAGCGGTAATGCTGTTCGGGGTGTTCTTCACCTCGAACTCCTTGTTTTTTTTATGTGCAGTTATTGTCTCTTTAGGACGGCGGGGTGAAGAACACTCACGCCGGGCATTTGGGATACAAGTTCGTCAATAGATGATTGTCTATCACTTTAGCTGTTTTCCGGTTCATGGGGACGGGGCTTTTCTGGAAGGATAGGGAGTCCAGCCGCGCTCGCTTAAAGGAAACTCAATCAGAGCGCGGGGAGGCAAAGGGGGAAGGTCTCGGTCTCCATCAGCCTGCCGATTGCGGTCATTGGGGAGCAACCGGTATCGTAAAGCTTCCGGTACACCACCATCTCGTGATACATGGGGTTGGTGATCTCCATTCCATATTCGGTTTCCATCGCCGCCCTGAAAAGGGAGAGCCACTGGGAAAATTGAATCACCGGTGCCTTGTTCATCGCCAAACTCCTATATGTCATTTACTTCACTCATTTATAATTGCAACTTGGGCGCCATATAAGCAGCAATTTGAGCCTGTGCCATCTAAGATGTTGTTATAGCATATGTTTTGCTATTGAAGGAGCCGTTGGCGGATGGAAAGCGGATGTCTTGGTCAAATTAAAGCGCCAAATTTTTGTGTCTGTTTTTTGAATGTCGGCTTTTTGGATCAGTGGATGTTTGACGGTTGATGTGAGTCCTTTGACGCACCGACGTCCATTCAAACTATCCGATATCGCCCAACTCGAACCGGTCTTTCCAGTTGTCCTTTAATGCGCGGGCGAGGGGTTTGTGTTCCGGCATGGTCAAATGCGGGTCCTTTTCCACGATTGCGAACGCGGATTTGCGGGCTTCCGCAAGTATTTTGAAATCCCTCAACACGTCGCCGATCTTGAACTGCGGCAAGCCGGACTGTTTAACGCCGAAAAAATCGCCCGACCCGCGCATTTGCATGTCTTCCTCGGCGATCCTGAATCCGTCCTGATATTTCTCCAGTATCTTCAACCTCTCCCACGACGGGGCGCCTCGGTGGCATTCGGCCATCAACAGACAGTACGATGCGTGTTTCCCCCGCCCGATCCTGCCACGCAGTTGATGGAGCTGGCTCAACCCGAACCGCTCCGCATGTTCGATCATCATCACGGTCGCGTTGGGGTAGTCGATGCCCACCTCGATGACCACGGTGGAGACGAGTATGTCTATCTCGCCCCGGCCGAACCGCGCCATCACCTCTTCTTTCTCTTCGCTTTTCATCCTGCCGTGGGTGAGTCCCAGCCGTAACCCCGCGAAATCTTCGGCGCTCAATCGTTCGTGCATCTCCGTGGCGGCTTTCAGCTCCAGCTTCTCGCTCTCTTCCACGAGCGGGTAAATGATGTAAGCCTGCCGTCCTTTTTTAACTTCCTTGCGGACGATGTCCATCGCCCTCATCCGTTCGGCGGCGGTGTATATGCTCGTGACCACCTCGCCGCGTCCCGGCGGCGACTCGTCGAGGGTGGAGACGTCCAGATCGCCGTACAACGTCATCGCAAGGGTTCGCGGGATAGGCGTCGCCGTCATGATGAGCGCGTGGACGTGTATGCCGCGCCGTATCAACTCCGCCCGTTGCCGCACGCCGAACCTGTGTTGTTCGTCAATGACCGCAAGGCCAAGGTTGTGGAAATCCACTCCCTCCTGTATCAGAGCGTGCGTGCCGATGACGATGTGGCTTTCGCCGGACTTGGCGCGGGCGAGGGCCGCCTCCTTGTCGCGAGAGCCGGAGGTGAGCAGTTCCACCTTCACTTTCGTGTCGCGCAAAATTTTCGTTATGTTGCGGTAATGCTGGTTGGCCAATATTTCCGTTGGGGCCATTATCGCCGCCTGTTTTTTGTTGCGTACGGCGATGAGCGCGGCGGAGAGGGCCACGGCGGTCTTGCCGGAACCCACGTCGCCCTGCAGGAGACGGTTCATCGGCCTGTCGCTGGCAAGGTCTCCCGCTATTTCCGACAACGCGCGTTCCTGCGCCCCGGTGAGTTTGAACGGAAGCACGGAATGTATTTTGCCGAGCAGTTCCGCGTCGACGTGTAACGCCGCTTCCGGGGCGGATTGGCGGATCATCCTCCGTTTTAACGCAAGGCCGGACTGGATGAGGAAGAACTCGTCGAAGATAAGTTTTTTCTGATGCCGCGTCTGAAACTCGGACAACGCGCCGACGCTGGCGCCCTCCGCAGGCCAGTGGACGAACCCGACGCTCTCGCGCAGTGGCGGCAATTTGTAATGTTGATTGAGAGATTCGGGAACGAAATCCTCCAACTCCCCAACATGCGGCAGGACGGAATGGATAATGTGGCG
>JADGAO010000332.1 GCA_015231995.1 Nitrospinota bacterium
TTTATATATGATAGTCCCTCAAAATGATATAATTACTCGTGTGGTATTTTAATATAATGATGGCCAGGAATGGGAGTTGGAAAGGTGATTTATAGCATCGGCCACTCTACTATGGAGACGCCAGAATTGCTGGCTATATTGGAAGGGTATCGTATTGCCAAGTTGATTGATGTCCGATCACATCCCCGCTCACGATATGCACCACAGTTTAACAAGGGGAGTCTGTCTCTATCCTTAAAACGGGCAGGAATAGAATATATTTGGGAAGGTAAGTATCTGGGTGGGCTTGATAGCACGTCTATCAACTCCCCTGAATTTATCTTTGCTATGGACGGTGTCCTTAAGCATAGTAAGCGATCCACAGTTGCCATCATGTGCTCAGAGAAAAACCCAGCCCAATGCCATAGAGCCAATAAGCTATCCGCATGGATTCACCGAAATACAGATATTGAGGTGTTTCATATCGTCAGAGGTGATCTCATATCAGGCCGTCAATTTGAGATGGATAAAGGCTTAGCATGGCTCTGGCCAGAGTTTCGTGGGGAGAAGCATGAAGGCGGTAACCTGATATCCCAGGCTGAGCTGTTTGACTAATGTTTCAGGGCACAATTCCCCAACAGGCGCGGAAAGTGATAGCTAGTTATATCCCGCGAATGACAAACGTCGCCCAAATTTTATGTAGCGGTAATTTCACCGCAGAAACCGTTTTACGGCTTAACGGCTTTACAGGAAAAATAAACAGTAACGATGTATCGCTCTACACTTCAGCTATTGGATGGTTTCTTACAGGCGCTGATTTCAGACTTGATATTTCTGAGGAATTAAAAAGTGAACACAAGTTCACCCCACTCGTGGAGGAAAAAGCCGCGACCGTAATACTCTTGCTTGAGTTGTCCCAGTTTTACCCGCGAAAGAACGATTACCAGCGGAGGATGTATGGGGCAATGCTTGGACAATGGCCGAAACTTTTAAGAAAGACGGTTTCCAAGCTGGGGGAAAAGAAAAATGCGCTTCAAATATCTGACTACTACTGCGCTGATGCCCTTCAAGTTATCGAGACGGCCTCTCAAGACGTGACTTTCCTATCTTTCTTGCCAACCTACAAGGGTGGGTACGAAAAGCTTTATAAGACCATGGAGTGTCTTGTAGATTGGGACAGGCCTTCATACGAGATATTTGATCCTAAGGATTTTGCCCTCCCACGAAAAATCATAGAAAGCGGCAATTCTTATCTCATTTATACGGAGTTCCCTTTGCATGATGGATTCCCGCAAATAGGGAAACCAGTCGCCATTATGCGGAAGTCCAGGTCAATGGGTATCTACCTTTACTCGAATATAAAGGCATCCTCCAAAATCGTCCAGCTACGCCAAAAAATAGCTCCTGCAAATCCTTACAAAGTTCTTGCGTCGGACGAGGCAATACGCCCAAGCGCCACATTGGATATTCAGCCCATACGGGGCGAAGTATTCGACTATTTGCGAACTCTTTATCTGAAACCATCAATTCTTTGGTCAAAGGCGCAATTCACCTACGCGGTGACAGTGGATGGGAAGATTGTTGGGCTTTTGGGTTTCAATATCCCAAGTATCGGTTTCAAAAAAGAGCTTGGGGATTTTATTTATATGATGGCTGATCTTGCGGTTCCATCTGTACACAAACGCCTCTCAAAACTAATTCTTCTTGTCGCCAGTTCCAGGGAGATGAAGGATATTCTGGAGAAGAAGCTGGTTAAGCGAGTGGACACCGTGTACACAACAGCATTCTCAAATAATCCGGTCTCCATGAAATATCGTGGGGTCTTCACCTTGGCAAATCGGAAGGAAGTAAATTCATCCGAGGGGCGTTATGCCCTGAACTATTACGCCAAGCTGGGGGAGATTAGTTTGAAGGACATTCTACTACTTTGGAAATCAAAATATGACCAAGATAAAGCCGCCTGAAGATAGAACTTCGGCGATAGAATCGGTTGTTCATTCTCCGCACGTGGACGCTAAAAGCTCCACAACCTCCGCCAGCGTGCCGGATAACATCCTTCATGCGATCGAAGCCATCAACGCCAGCGGAGTTCTCAAGGGCTTAAAACTTGGTATAGCAAACCCCAAGTCCCTGAAGCTCCTTGATAAGAACGCTCGGTACATGGAGAACTACCAGTACCGTCAGCTCCTCGACAATATCAAAAAGGACGGGCATCTCGCTTCGACTCCGTTTTGTCATTTAACGGAGGCTAGGGAGTTTATCGTCCTTTCGGGCAACCACCGGGTAAAGGCCGCAATAGACGCTGGCCTTGAATCCATCATTTTCCTGTACAGGGATGACAAGATCAGCCATTCGGATAAGATCGCCATCCAGCTGTCCCATAACGCTCTTGTAGGACGCGATGATAAGCAGATTCTTTCATCGTTGTGGGCGGAGATAGAAGACTTGGAGGCTAAGATTTATGCCGGTCTGGATTCCGACCTTATAGGGGCCTGTCGCCAAATCCCCTCTCAAGCAGCTCAAAAATAACTGTTATATAAATA
>JADGAO010000333.1 GCA_015231995.1 Nitrospinota bacterium
TTCGACGGAGATGTTATCCCGCACGGGGTGGATGTTTCCCGGTTCGGCCCATACGCTGGTAATATATCGAAGGCGTTAAGGATTGGAAACCTCGTTAAAGAGAGGGCTGTCATGCTGGGGTTTGACATGCAGGAACGGATTGTGGATGGTATGGACAACACCCTTGTCGGCCACAACCCGTCGCTTGCGCGTTCGGTCAAACCCGCCTGTTTCGGTTTCTACAAATTCATCGTCTCCTCGCACAGGTTATACATCAACACCACCATCAGCCCTTACGAAGACGCTTACAACCTGTCCATGCTGGAGGCTATGGCCTCCGGTGTTCCAGTTGTCTCTTTCGCGCATCCTCAATCTTTCATCGCAAACGGGACGAACGGTTTTATATCTTCCGATCCAGACGAATTGAGACGACACGCCGATGACCTTCTTTGTGATCATGCGCTGGCCCGATCCGTGGGCGAAAAAGGGCGGGAGACTGTGGCGGAACTATTCCCTATGCGCCGTTTCATCGAACGCTGGAGCGAGGCTTTCGATACGGCGCGGACCTCATAAAAAAATGACCGATAACATCCTCGCAAACAACTTACGTGCCATCCGGGAGAAAGACCCCGCGTTGGCGAATCGTTTGCTTGCCCTTCCCCCATCCAATCGCATACAAAAAAAGGCGTCTGGAAAACGGATGACCATAACCGTCAAAGCCCCGGATGCAGAGGGCGCGCTTAAACTGCCCGACCTCGGCGCTCCCTCGCTGGACACGATGGCCGAGGAGCTATTCGCCTCTCGGATGGCCGTCGTTCTGGGATTCGGTTCCGGCAAACTCTTCGCCGAGGCGGTGGAGCGCACAAGCCCGCAAACGTTCGTCCTGCTTGTGGAGCCGGACATCGACCTTTTCGCCGCCATCATCTCCCAGGAGGATTTTTCCAGGGCGTTCGAGCTTGAAAGGGTGTTTCTCGCAGTCGGCGAAAAGCCTCACGCCGCCACGATCATCCGGGCGGAAGAAGCTTTCTCGCTTTTCACGATAACGAATTTTCCCGTTCTGGAAAACAGTTGGTCCGCCGGGTTATACGCGGGTTATTTCGCGGAAGTCAAAAACCGCCTCGCGGAACTTATGGCGATGGGAAAACAGAATACGGACACGCTGGCGATACTCGGAGCGGAATGGCGTAAAAACATTTTGGAGAACCTCCCCGCTATCGTCAAATCGCCGCCAGTATCGAGCCTGTTCGGGAAGTTCGCCGGAGTCCCGGCCATCATCGTTGCGGCAGGGCCATCGCTCGACAAAAACATCAGGCTCCTTTCATCGCTCGCAAACTCGGCCATTATCATCGCGGTGGACACCGCCGTCCGCTCGCTTCTGCTCGCCGGTGTGGAGCCGCACATCGTCGTGGCGCTCGACTCGCAGATGGAAAATTACCGGCACCTCGCTGGCGTGAAGTTGCCCAACTCGCTTTACGCGCTCAATCCTGTCGTCAACCCTCTCATCGTCAAAGAGCGCAGAGGCCCTATGGTCTTCACCGGATATACGGAGCCGCTTTTCGAGTGGGTGGAGACGGTAATCGGAGAAAGGGGTTCCGTGCGGACAGGCGGATCCGTCGCCACGTCCGCATTCGATCTTGCGATGAAGATGGGATGTTCGCCGGTGATATTTATCGGGCAGGACTTATGTTATTCCGCCACCGCCACCCATGCGGACGGCACTATGCAAACGGCCGCATCCGGCCTTGCGCCTGGAAAGACCGCTGGAGTTTTCCCCGCGATCAATATTTTTGGCGAGCAAGTCCTGACCAACCACAAAATGGAAAGCTGGAGACGATGGTTCGAGCTTCTCATTCCCTCCTCCCCCGCTCCGGCGTTGAACGCGACGGAGGGTGGCGTCAAAATCGCCGGGGCGCAAACCGTGTCGCTGGCCGAAGCCGTGGCGCGTCGTTTCTCTCAAGGGGCGGTAACCAACGCGCCATCCCGCATGATCGATGCTCTCAGCGCAAATGAAATTAACGCAAGCAAGTTGGCCGAAGCGCTTGCTACAGCGCGGGCCGAAGCGCGTTTCATCAAGACGGCTTGCGCCAAAGGGTTGAACGCAGTCAAGGCTTCGATCCCTCTCATCGCTAACCAGGCGGGAGTTTCGCCCGGAGCCATGCAAAGCCTCGACGATATGAGGGAACGCGCCCGCGACATCCTGACAAGGGAGCTGTTCGCCAAAATCAACAGGTATCACATGGAGCGGACTCTGGATAGGGTCGAAGAAATCCGGCGCAAGTCCGATCAGCTTGAAAACCGGGAGCGGATGGCAATGAGCATCGAGGCGTACCGGGAACTTTTCAGCGGGATATACGAGATAGCCTCCACGTTCGAGCGCGAGGTTGACAAAGCGTTAACCGGGATTGGCGATAGAGCCAAATGCCAAAGTTGAAGGTGTTTTTAGTAAATGTACTTTTATCAGCGAGATTCTTCACTGCGCGTTCGCTCCGTTCAGAATGACATTT
>JADGAO010000334.1 GCA_015231995.1 Nitrospinota bacterium
GTAAACCAAGTCATATCAGGAAAGCGCGGCATCAGCGCTGAAATGGCAAAGGCTCTTGGTGAAGCTTTTGATGTTTCAGCTGAATTCTTTACAAACTTGCAGAACGCCTATGATTTATCTAAGGCTAAAAAGCCCGATCCGGGTATAGCTATAAGAAGGCAGATTCAAAATCATTACCCGCTAAGGGAAATGATTTTACGCGGATGGATTAATAATGCCGATACTTCATTGATGGGAGCGCAATTAGCGCGGTTTTTTGAGGTTGATTCATTAGGCAATGTCCCTCATTTAGCTCATGCGGCTAAAAAAAGTAGCCGGTATTATGAGGAAATTCCAGCAATTCAATTAGCATGGCTTTTTAGGGTTAGACAGCTCGCAAAATCAATGCACGTTTCAGCTTATTCCCATAAAGCATTGCTACAGGCTACTGAAAAAATGAAACTTCTGCTTAACTCTCCAGAAGAGATTAGACATGTGCCGCGTTTATTGCAGGAAAGTGGTGTGCGAATTGTTGTGGTTGAAGGGCTTCCAGGTGGGAAAATTGATGGAGTCTGTTTCTGGCTCCACAGACAAGCTCCGGTAATTGGCTTGTCGCTACGATTCGACAGAATTGATAACTTCTGGTTTGTACTTAGGCATGAAATTGAACATGTACTCCAAAAACATGGATTAGATAGAGAGATTATTGACGTAAGCCTAGAGACTGGTGACACCGCTGGCAATCAAGAGGAAGAGATTGCAAACAACGCCGCTTCAGAGTTCTGTATACCACAGAGAGAAGTAAAGTCATTCTACGACAGAAAGTGGCCGTTTATCTCCGCAAGGGACGTAGTTGCCTTTGCAATGCGAATGAATGTTCACCCAGGAATAATAGTTGGACAAATTCAGCGGCGCGCTAAACGGTGGGATTTCTTGCGAGACTATCAAGTAAAAATACGACACCTTTTACTTCCATATATCTATGTGGATGGTTGGGGTGATATACCGCAGGTTGATTTATAGGAGATTCGGCATGTCAACGTACGCGCAACAGATGCAAAAGATATTTGCACAATATGAAAAAGAAGTTACTTCTGAACCGGCGAATTTAAGGGTAGTTGGCAGGTGGGCCATGAAAAAAAAGCTGTGGCAACCACACGAAGAAAACATATTGGCGCAATTCGCAAATGACATGGCAAATGCCCTGCGAGAAGAATACCGCACAGATTCAAATGGGCGTCGTTATCGCTCAAAACATGCCGTTCGGGACATAGAGAATGGAAAACAGATAAGTTTTTGGGCCGATATTGATAAGGCTCCACGCTCACACATGGAAAGGGCTTTCTCTCAGAGAAGGAAACAAATTGTGGGGGACTGCTATCAGCTAAAAAATGACGTGGATCATTTTAACGAAAAGCGAGGAGAGGAACCAATTCAGATCGTGCTAGATTTTACCGATGACGTTGAAGAGATGCTTTTTATCGACGGATTAAAGCAAACAGCATAGGGTCATTTGCTCGTTTTCCACCTTGCGTTGGCGGCTACTCTAGATATTTCGGAGCGTTTCTCTGAGGTAAGTTTTTCGGCGCGGGTCTTGCCTCCGGCTAATCCCCCACGCCGTGTATAGTCTTTTTCGGAAGCGCGTTTAGTCTCTTTGATTTCGCCCGTAACGATCTTAGCTATCTGGATCGCGGCTCCGATAACGTCAGCCGGGCGTTTTTGTCCTTGTGGTCCTTTTGGCATGTCTCAAGTATGGCACAGCTTTCTCTTTTCATAAAGAGGATCGAATTTCAAACTGAGACACTACCGTCGCGTTGCCGTAACCGCGCAAGCGTCCCGCGCAAACCCGCGTTGTGGTATGGTGGATTACCAATCACAGCGGAACAAGAGATTTGCCGATGCCGGACGAAAAAGATTCAGGATATTGGTTAGCTAAAAGCGCTGAACATTGGAAAAACGGGGAATTTCCGCAATCCCTGGACTCCGCCACCAGGGCCATCGAGCTAAATCCCAAACTCGTAAAAGCATACAACTACCGTGGAGCCGCCAAATACAACCTCAGGGGCTACGAAGGCGTTATCATCCCGAAAACCGAAGTTAGGCAAGATTGCTTCGTCGCTTTGCTCCTCGCAATGACAAATTGCGGCGCCTTTATTGTCATTGCGGCCCTTCGACAAGTTCAGGGTAAACTCCGCGAAGCAATCTGGCCTAACTTCGGTTTTCGGGACAAATACTCTGTGCGTATCGGGATTGATTACAGGCAAACTTCAAAGGTTAAAAGCGAAGGCAGTGACATGCCTGGCGCATTTGAATTAAAAAGTCTGGAGGGAATCCATCCTGTCTGGCTTGTGGACTGGATAAAATAGGCATATGTCCGGTTCTATCAAGCTACTTTACTGCGATAACGGCAATACCTGCGTCCCCCAGTTTTTTAACGCTCTGCAAACACGGATATGCCGCGCATGAAACCGGGAC
>JADGAO010000335.1 GCA_015231995.1 Nitrospinota bacterium
TCATTGCTTACCTCTACGGCATGGAGCGGCGAGGTAAACGGTTCCTTGTCGCGGACGTATGATAACTTCTATCGTATAACTTCCAGAAGTGTTAACGGTGGCAATACCATTAATCAGACGTATGATAACGATGGCCTTCTTACTTCCGTTGGGGCTTTGACGATCACCAGAAACACCGGTAATGGATTTATAACCGGCACTACGTTGGGAAGCGCGACGACCACATACACATACAACACTTATGGAGAGGTGGGCAGTTACACCGCCAAATATGGCGCAACAGCGTTGTTTAACACGCTTTACACAAGAGACGTACTTGGCCGAATCACACGCAAAGTGGAGACGCTAGGCGGAGTCGCTACCACCTATGATTATCAATACGACACTGCGGGTCGGTTGATCGGAGCATCGAAGAATGGTTTAGCTACGGCCAGCTATGCTTACGACAACAATGGCAATCGGATAAACGCCACAGTCAACGGCGTTTCCACGCAAGGGTATTACGACTTAAAGGATCGGCTTACAACATACGGTAATAACAGTTATACCTACACAGCTAACGGCGAGTTGTTGACGAAGACGAACGTTAGCGGAACGACGACTTATGCCTACGATGTTATGGGAAACCTTGTATTTGTCACGATGCCCGACGGGACGTTAATTGAATATGTTATAGACGGGCAGAATCGAAGGGTGGGGAAAAAAATAAACGGAATGTTAACTCATGGATATTTGTATAAAGACCAGCTTGAGCCTGTAGCGGAACTTGATGACACAGGTAACGTTGTCACAACGTTTATATATGGAACAAAGGCAAATTCGCCGGATTTTATGGTCAAGAGTGGTGTTACCTATCGTGTAATCAGCGACCATTTGGGAAGTATAAGAATGGTGGTTGATATGACCACAGGGGCAATTGCTCAGCAAATTGATTACGATGAGTGGGGCAATATAGAAAACGATAGTAATCCCGGATTTCAGCCATTCGGATTTGCGGGAGGACTATTTGATCATGATACCATGCTCGTTAGATTTGGGACGCGAGATTACGATGCGAAAACAGGAAGGTGGATGGCTAAGGATCCTATTAGGTTTGATGGTGCCGATGACAATCTTTACGGATATATCAAATCTGACGCAATTAATAAAACTGACCCATCTGGGCTTATAAGTTATGTTTGGATGCCATGCACAGAGAAAGATGTGGAGGAATGTGTTGCATCTTGCCATAGCTCAGGAAAAGAATACGAGAGTTGCAGAAGACGATATATTACTTTGGATTTAATTAACAGAACTGTACTACGTAAAAGTACATTGAGTTGTAGTTGCAAGGATGACGATGATGATAAACCAAATATTCCTCCCCCATTTATACCGCCACTGGTTTGTCCCTTACCTGGACGTGGCGGTTCAAGCGGCGGATGTTTTGTGGCTGGCACGCTTGTCTTAACGGATTCGGGATATAAAAATATTGAGGAAATTAGGCTAGGAGATGTGGTGCTTGCGTGGGATGAAATGCTACGGCAAAATAAATTAGAAAGAGTGGTTGGTCTTGTTGTTGCGCTACGTAGCGACTTGGTACGCATAACTGTATCGTTAAGTGATGATGACATAATCGCAAGCCCAAATCATAAATTCTATGTTTTGGAAAGGGGATGGTTAAAGGCGTCTGAGATTAAGGAAGGATATAGAATGATTGATAGTAATAATAACGTTATTGCAGTCAATTCGATCTCAACAGTGGCCGACACTAAAGAAATCAATGTATACAATATAGAGGTAGAGGGATTGCATACATATTATGTTGGGAAAAGAAAAGTTCTAACTCATAACAGGCTCATGAAGGCGCCTGAGTAAGTGATGTTATGATTAAGGAGAAGAATCTTCATAAGGGCGAAATCTATTATTTATTATCTTTTTATGACAGAGAATTGAAGGTGATGAAAATTAGAACGTATGAATATATTGGGCTTAGAAAGAAGCAAAATGAGGTTGAATATGTTTTTAAGGAGCCTCTTTTCAATTCCAAGTATACAAATAAATATCGAGATAAATCTAGAATTGCGGGTATATTGGTTGCTAATAGTGACATCACTGCACACCTTTATGATATAGATGGGTTAATTGAAATATTACAAAGAGTCAAGTGCGGAGAGTTGGCAAAGCGCGGTATATTGGATAGCGAATGAAGCTACATACTCTCTGGCTTCCTCGGTAGCTCTGCGGCGAACGCCGTATTCCCCGGCGACGGCCTGCCCGCCACCAGCGTAATGTTCCATTATACCGGCGGAATAGCCATCGGAGCCGACAACGCTCTTTACTTCCCGCAATATGGCGGTAAGGGGCGCACAAACGCCATCCGCAAGATTGACGCAAACGGGATCATCAGCACCATCGCGGGCGAATACACGCTTGGCGGCGGATTCGCTGGCGATGGCGGCCCTG
>JADGAO010000336.1 GCA_015231995.1 Nitrospinota bacterium
ATAAATACTTATGACGTGGTACAAGTACTAGATATTGAGAAATATCAAGGGAAATCATCATTAGTTACTAGTGGACTAAGTAATGGAATGGAAAGGCATTTTACTTTTCTCAACTCTAAAGTAACGGTGAAACTGCCCAGCCGGTTCCTCAAAAAGTACGTTCAACCCGTCATGTATGGCAAAATAAAGAGATGGCTGAAGACAATGGGATAAAGGTAGCCAGCACGGCGGGTTTTTGCTGGGGCGTGAAAAACGCGATGGACCTTGCCCTTAAAACCGCACGAGAAGCTGACGGCCCTGTTTACACGCACGGCCCGTTGATCCATAACCCCCAGGTTATCGAGATGCTTGAGGGGAAGGACATCTTCGCCCTTACCGACGCCGCGCAACTTGAGGCTGGTCGGGTCATAATCCGCACACATGGCGTCACGCCGCAAACCCGGCGGAGCCTGAAAGATCGCGGGTTGAACGTCACCGACGCCACCTGCCCGCTTGTGGCCCGCGTGCAGGGGATTATAAAAAAACACGCTTCCAAAGGTTATTCCACAATCATCATCGGCGACAAAGGCCATGCGGAGGTCTTGGGGCTGGAGGGGTACGCGCAGGGCAGGGGGTATGTCATAAGCTCCGTGGAAGAGGCGCGCGCACTGCCTGCGATGGACAAAGTCTGCGTGGTGGCCCAGACCACTTGCGACATCCTCAAATATCACAAGATAGTCGAGGTTATCAAAGAACGCTGGCCGGACGCCGCCGTGCAGGAGACCATATGCGGAGCCACGGAGGATCGGCAGGAAGAAGTGCGGAGGCTCTCGCGCGAAGTTGACGCGATGGTTGTCGTGGGCGGCAAGTCCAGCGCCAACACCACACGGCTAGCAGGGATTGCGCGGGAGGTATGCCCCGTGGTTTTCCTTATCGAGACGGAGGACGAGCTAGACCCCGTGGAGATGCTCCGGTTCAAACGGATAGGCGTCACCGCAGGGGCTTCCACGCCGACATGGATGATCGAGCGGGTCCGCGACAGGATCGCCGACATCCGGGGAAAAGGAAAACGCGGAGGGTTGACGGGATTTGCCCGGTCGGCTTTCGAGACGTTCATGCTAAGCAACCTCTACCTGTGCGCGGGCGGGGCGCTATTGGCGTATGCGAACGCCACGCTTGGAGGGTATGGGTTGACGACCGGTTCCGTGGCCATTTCGGGACTCTACCTTTTTTCGATGTACGTCCTCAACCAGCTAAACGACCTGCAGACCTTTAAACATAACGAGCCTGAGAAAACATGGTTCTACCACCGCTGGAAACGCGTGATGGTCGGCTCTGCGGCGGTGGCTGGAGTTTTGGGGTTTGCGCTGGCGTTCCGGCTCGGTTTGGCGGTTGGGCTGATTTACGTCTTCGCCATGTTCATGGGGTTGGCCTACACAGTCAAATGGTTCCCCAAGACGAATCTGCTCCGCATCCACAGGCTAAAAGACATTCCGGCGTCCAAGGACGTGTTCACAGGGGCAGGCTGGGTGGCGGCGACTGTGGCCATGCCGGCGGCGGCATGGGACGGGGACGTGAACATGGCCGCCGGATCCATCGCGCTCATTTTCACGTTCACGCTGGTATATATCCGTTCCGTGCTGTCGGACATACGCGACATACGGGGCGACAGGTTGGTCGGGCGCGAGACGATACCGATAATGATTGGCGTGGAGGGCTCGAAGGTTTTTCTTGCGCTGGTGACTATCGGGATGGCGTCGTTGCTTGTTTCGTCGGCGGCGAGCGGGCTTGTGGGGCCGTTCGCCTATGTCCTGACGCTTTCGATAGGATACACGGGGATGTACCTGTGGTTTTACCATAAAAAGGCGATAAACAGAGGGTTTAAGTTCGACCTGGTGGTTGACGGCGTGTTTCATTTCACCGGCGCGCTGGCGTTGGCGTGGACGTTTTTAACATAAGGGCCGCGATGGGCGGCGTTTCCCGCAAACTTGATTTGAAAGGTTTCCGATGCTGGACTTGAATGTGATTGGCTCCGTTTTCATGATGATATTCATCGCAGAGCTTGGCGACAAAACACAGCTTGCGACGTTGGCGTTTTCGTCGGGCGAGTCTTCGAAATGGAGCGTTTTCATCGGTTCGTCGCTGGCGCTCATTCTCACTTCCGCGATAGCCACGCTGGTGGGCGGGGTGTTGTCGCAATACGTTGCCCCGTTTTTTCTCAACAAGATTGCGGGGATTCTTTTTATCATTTTCGGTTTCATGTACATCGTAAAGCCGTAGGGGGGGGGATGGCGCCGTTACCCATTGTTGTTTGTAGGGGCGGGTTTTAAACCCGCCCTCTTATGTAAAGGATTCGCCACATGAAAATCACGATCACTTTCTGCAAGGTTTGAAACTATCATCCCCGCGCCGCCAGTCTGGCGGATGAAATCGAAAAAAGGATGGGGATAAC
>JADGAO010000337.1 GCA_015231995.1 Nitrospinota bacterium
CAGGATGAATTGTTCAGGGAGCTTGCGGAACTGGACGGGGCCGATGTGAAGCAGAGATCGAAAGGGTTGTTCGAGAAGTTAAGGGGGTGAATTGTCATTCTGAACGGAGTGAAGAATCTATTTGTATTGATTCTTCGCTATCGCTCAGAATGACACTGAGTGGCTGTTATTCTGAGCGATAGCGAAGAATCTTTCCCTTCAACGTAATCCCGCCTACACCACCGCCAGCATCTTATCCACCGCCAGTTTGGCTCTCACGCGGATATCTTCCGGAACGGTGATGACGTTTTTCATCTCCGTCAGCGACTCCACGATGTCGTCGAGCGTCGTCACCTTCATGTTGGGGCAGACCATGTCCTCGGCGGCTAGTATGAACTCTTTTTCCGGGTTCTCCTTCCGCAGTCGGTAGAGTATCCCGCTCTCCGTGCAGATGATGAATCTCATCGCGCTATCTTTTTTCGCATACGCGTACATCCCGGATGTGGAACAGACATGATCGGCCAGGTCGAGTATCTCCGGCGCGCATTCGGGATGGGCGGCCACTTTCGCATCGGGATATTTAGCCTTCAATTCCGCGACGCGTTCTGGTTTTAACAGGTGATGCGTCGGGCAGAAACCTTTCCACAACTCTATTTTCTTTTTTGTGTTACGCTGAACCCACTTGGCAAGGTTCATGTCCGGCGTCATTAATACGCGCTCTGCGTCGAGCGACTCTACAACCCGGAGCGCATTGGCCGACGTGCAACAGATGTCCGATTCCGCCTTAACGTCCGCAGTGGAGTTGACGTAAGTGACCACGGGGACATCCGGCCCCAACTCTTCTTTTTTCTTCCTAAGCTTTTCCGCCGTTATCATGTCCGCCATCGGGCATCCGGCCTGGAGATTGGGCAGAAGAACCGTCTTCTGTGGTGAGAGTATCGCCGCAGTTTCCGCCATGAAATGAACTCCGCAGAACACGATGACCTCCGCGTCCGTGCCAGCCGCCTTGCGCGAAAGCTCCAGCGAATCGCCGCTGTAATCGGCCATTTCCTGTATCTCGTCTCGCTGATAGTTGTGGGCGAGCATCACGGCGTTGCGCTCTTTTAATAGGCGGCGTATCTGCGCCTGAGAGCGTTTTATCTCGTCTTCAACGATTCCCATATCTAGTTTGTCCATTGGCAGGTGTTTTGTTTGCAAGCGCAAAGCAGGCTGTAATTATCCGCGTCGTAACAATCGCCAGACTGGCAGATGGTGTTATACACGTTTTCATTGGCGGATTGGCACACCTCCCCGGAACAACCGGAAGTGAAGCAGTCAGCGTCGGACTGGCATGATCCATACGACGACCATCCGCAGAATTTTTCGGTCGGAGGCGGCGGAGCCTTTTGCACGGGGGGTGTATCCTCCGCCTTTTTCTCCGATGCGCTGGATGTCGAAAGGGCCTGCGGGATAAAAGTGAAAGCCGTCACCGCCAGCGCCGACACGACGACCAGAAAGAAAAATCGTTTCAAAGTTCCACTGATGTTGTTTATATTTCCCATTCTAGTCCCGGTTGGAGGCTATGTAAAACGCAATGGCCGCCGCCGTCGAAACGTTGAGCGATCCCACCCCGCCTTTCATCGGGATTTTGGCGGTGTTGCCGCATCTCTTTTTAACAAGCTCGCGCACGCCCGTCCCCTCGCCGCCTAAAACTAAAACGAGAGGCCCGCCGGGAGCCGAATCGAAATCCCGCTCGGCGTCTTCCTCCAAAGCGACGCATGTGAAGCCGTCATCGGCAAGCCTGCGTATCGTCTCGGCCATATTGACGACCCTGCAAAGTTTCATCCGCTCCCCGGCCCCTGCGGAAGCTTTGGCGGCGACGGGTGTGTACGAACATGCGCGGTCATACGGGAAGATGACGCCGCTTACCCCAAAAACCTCCGCGCTCCGGATTATCGCGCCAAGGTTGCGCGGATCCATCACGCCATCCAACGCGGCCAGCAAATAATCATTCGGCGCGGAAGATGGATCGGCGAGGTCGTCGAGATTCACATACAGAGGCGGCGAGACGTTGGCCAGAACCCCCTGATGCCCCTCGATTCGCTCACGCTTTGCGATTTCGTCAACGGGCTGGTAATCCACCGGGATTCGTTTCGACTCCGCCAGAGCGACGATATCACCAACGGGGCCGCTCTTTTTGTGACCGGGCTTTACGGTGACGCTATAAAAACGGCGCTTTCCCGCTTTTAACGCTTCCATTACAGGGTTAACGCCGTAGATGACCTCGCGGTCGCGTGTAGGTGGACGGACGTTTTTCATGATTTGTTTATTCTTGTCATGTTAAATTGTTTGAGATATCCAAAAGCATTAAAGCATCCTCGCCAGAAATGGCATGAAGATTCCGATCTCGACGATTATGAGTAATATCCCGAACAACCTTAAACCCGATGTTTTGGAA
>JADGAO010000338.1 GCA_015231995.1 Nitrospinota bacterium
GCTCTATTTTTCCAAGCTTCCCATTCCGCACGACCGCGACGGGACGCATGGCGCCCTGCCCATGTGGCAGAAGCATCTTGGGACTTATGTTTTCAGGCGCGATTTTCTACTATACTATGCGGGGCTTGCGCCCACTCCCCTTGAAAAAATGGAGAAGCTTGAACAATTGCGGATATTGGAACACGGGGAACGGATATACTGCGTTCTTACGGAAAGCGACTCGTTGGGGGTGGACTCGCCAGCCGATCTTGAAAAAGCCGAGGCTCTTGTAAAAGAAGGGATGTATTCCTGAATGGCAAAGTACGTTTTTGTGACCGGTGGGGTCATATCATCGCTTGGTAAGGGGATAACGGCGGCCTCGCTTGGCGCTCTGCTGGAGGCGAGGGGTTACAAAGTAACCATCATGAAGCTCGACCCATACATCAACGTTGATCCCGGCACGATGAGCCCGTTCCAGCATGGCGAGGTGTATGTCACCGGCGATGGCGCCGAGACGGACATGGACCTGGGCCATTACGAACGGTTCATCTCCACCCGGATGGGCAGGCTCAACAACGTGACCACCGGATGGATATACAACAACGTCATCCAGAAAGAGCGGCGCGGGGATTATCTTGGCGCCACAGTGCAGGTCATCCCGCACATCACCGACGAAATCAAGGCCCGGCTGGCGGCGGTCGGCGAAGGTTACGACATCGCTATATGCGAGATAGGCGGAACGGTGGGCGATATCGAGTCCCTGCCGTTTCTGGAAGCCATGCGCCAGTTCCGGTTCGACATCGGCAGGGACAACGGCTGTTTCGTCCATGTGACGCTGGTGCCGTACATCGCCGTGGCGCACGAGCTTAAAACAAAACCAACCCAGCATTCCACGCGCGAGCTTCTAAAGATAGGCGTGCAGGCGGACATACTCGTCTGCAGATCTGAGACACCGCTCAATGAAGATGTCAAACGCAAGATCGCGCTATTCTCGAACATAGACCCGGCGCATGTCATGTCCGCCATGGACGTAAAGTCCATCTACGAGGCTCCTCTACGCCTCAACGCCGAAGGGTTCGACGAGCGTGTGCTGGAGATTCTCGGACTGGAGAAACGGGAGAGCGCTCTGGCGGAGTGGAAAGCGCTTGTTGATAACATTTACCGCGCCAAACCGATGGTGACGATAGGCATAACCGGCAAATACGTCAAACTCACCGAGTCGTACAAGAGCCTTGCGGAAGCCATAACGCACGGCGGGTTGGCCAACGGCGTGGGGATAGACTTCAAGTGGATAGACTCCGAGCACCTGACCGAGGAGAACGTGGAAAAAACCCTGCGCGACGTTCACGGCATCCTCGCCCCCGGCGGGTTTGGCGAACGAGGAATAGAGGGGAAGATACTTGCAATCAAGCTTGCGCGGGAAAAAAAGATACCGTTTTTCGGAATCTGCCTGGGTATGCAGTGCGCGGCGATAGAGTTCGCGCGCAACGTCTGCGGGCTAACCGGCGCCAACAGCACCGAGTTCAACGCGGACTCCCCGCATCCGGTGATAGACCTCATGCCCGACCAGTCCCATACCATGAACAAAGGCGGCAGTATGCGGCTTGGCTCCTTCCAGTGCAAGATACGAAGCGGGACGCTGGCCCATCAGGCATACGGCTCACGGCAGATAGACGAACGGCACAGGCATCGTTACGAGTTCAACAACCAATACAGGATGCGGCTTGAAGAAGCCGGGATGGTTTTCTCCGGCCAGTCGCCCGATGGACGGCTTGTGGAGATGATCGAACTGCCGGATCACCCCTGGTTTTTGGCGGGGCAGTTCCACCCGGAGTTCAAGTCGTCGCCCCGTTCGCCACACCCGTTGTTCGCGGCGTTCATCCGCGCGGCGATGAAGAACGGGCAGTTGATCTGATTTCGGGAATGACGGCATTTTGATTGCAGGGGCGGTTCGCAAACCGCCCTTTTTATACCAGTCGCAAGGCGATCCTTTTCAGCCCTGCAAAGGAAACTTTGCATAATCCATCGCGTTCGCAATATTGTCATTCTTAGCGCACGACCAATGTCATTCTGAGCTCTAGCGAAGAATCCATCGTTATTGTCATTCTGAGCGAAGCGAAGAATCTATCCAATAGAATATTCAATTCTATTTTGATCCTTCAGTCGCAAGGCTCCTTCAGGATGACAAAAAATTGTCATTCTGAACGAAGCGTAGCGAAGTGAAGAATCCATCAAAAGAATATTTTATTCTACTTTGATCCTTCGGTCGCTAGGGCCTCCCTCAGGATGACAAAATATGGAGATCGTTTGGTTATATCACCCTCATCCTTTTCAAGTCCCTCAAGTCGCTCAAATGCTCCAAATCCCTCAAGTCCCATTTTCCTTGATCCCGCTTTGCGCTATCCTGCGAACCAGCATGTTGAATAAAGGAGCATG
>JADGAO010000339.1 GCA_015231995.1 Nitrospinota bacterium
GCCTTTGCGAAAATATTATCGAAAACGCGATTGTTAATGTGTATAATGCGTCAAGGATATCATGACTTTGGCTAAACATAATCCTATTTTTTAAGATATGGCGACACCGGTCAGGATCATCATCACAGCGGCTATCCTGATAGCCACAATGGGCATAAGCCACGCCCAGGATAAGCCGAAGAGCAAAGTGTTGAGGATAGGAATTCCTTACCCCTATCACATTGAAAATCCATCCCAGGATGAAGAACCATTGGCCATTGAGTTCCTCACCGATCTTATTATAGGGACATATTCTGAGGATGTTGGGGTAAACTGGCGAAAAAAAGAACAGCCACTTTATTTCAATCGTCAACGGATTTTTCCACCCTTTTCTATTATCGAGGAGCGGGACGGGGGAAAGACGTTTTTTGCCGAGCTTAAACCAAACATATTTTTCCATGATGGCTCCGTTGCTACCGTGGATGATGTGGAGTTCTCTTTGGCGCGACATCCAGAGCGCTCCGCCGCCATCCAGCGTATCAAGTTCACAAAACTCTCATCCAGAACTTTCACACTATCCAGCGACAGGTCGGAGTATTGGGGAAAGCTATTGGATATCGCATTAAAAAAGCGAGGCAGAGTTGGGGAGAAGTCTATTTCTGCAGGTCCGTATATTGTTACATCGGTAGATAGACGTAAAAAATTTGTTCGCCTTAAAGCATTCGAAAAGTACGTTAATGGCCCTCCACTGGTTCCAGAGATAGAATATACCTTCTATGAAAACTCCAACATGGCGATGTTCGGTTTCCTGGCTGATGAGACGGATTTTATATGCGGATTAAGCCCAGGACAGGAACGAATTACTGGAAATATTACAAGCAAAAAGGTTATGCGATATGCCTCTAACACTGTATTCATCCTGGCGTTTAATATAACAAAACCTCCAATGGATGATATTCTGGTGCGTAAGGCTATATCGTTGTTGATTGATCGTCACAGCCTCATCGCTAAAAGCGAATATTTGCGAAACGCCGCCATCCCTACCCAACATCAATTCGCTATGAGTTCTCCTGTAACAAAAGCTCACGCCGATTCGCCTGCTCCGGTGGAAGCCTTCAAACTTCTCCAAAAGGCGGGTTATACGCGTACGGTAAAAGGGTGGGAGAAGGATGGTAAACCAATCAGGATTTCAATGCAAATTCCTGCTCATTTATCAACCTATATTCCCGAAGCAAGAATTGTAAGCCGATGGCTTAATGAGACCGGATTGAATATCAATTTTGAGCTTACATCAATGGATGATCGGTTTAATCCCCAAGTGATTAATAGGTTTCACATTATCTTTTCCTCAATTTATGACAGGCTCGATATGGAAGGTAATCGTGAACAGTTTGAACCAAGCGGACCTTCTAATCTCTTTCAATCAGCAAATCTCTATCCAATGATCCTGCTGGCGGGTTCAAAAAGCGGCTCGTTGACAGCCAAAGACAAGGAGACTGTCATCCGCAAAATATCAGATTTTAGCTACTCGGCGCCGCTCTTTTATCCGGTAGATTTTTGCGCTGGGAAGAAAAATTTTGAATATGAGGATGTGTTTTTCAGGTCGCCGGTGCTATATTCAATAATAAACAGAACAGCCCCATCTGACCTATTGCAGAGCCAGACGGGGCCTAAGTGAATGGACGCTATTTCGGTTCGCCGACCCTTGTCGGACCGCCAGAGGCACAGCAGGCTTCGTTGGGACTCATCAGACAATCATCTTCAAAAAGGTCTACCAGAAAACAACCAATTTCGAGTTCGAACATAATCGGTCTCCTTTGGTGTCTGTCCGCGCATGGGAGGCGCACGGATGTTGTTTTATCCCCCCTCCCGGGATTTAAAAAAATAACCTACGCGCATGATACCGCTTCATTTATTGTTTTTCAACATAAAAACGTGAAAAAGTTGTCATCCTGAGGGGGGGGTAGCGCTGAAGGATCGAGGTGGAGTGGAATGTTCTGTTGATAGATTCTTCGCGTTGCTCAGAATGACAAACTATGTGCATAATGACAATATGCGCGTTGTCAGAATGACAATGACCGGACACTCATAATGACAAGTGTCGTGATTTGTCATCCTGAGGGAGCCTCAGCGACCGAAGGATCAAGGTATAATAGAATATTCTGTTGATGGATTCTTCGCGTTGCTCAGAATGACAAACTCTGTGCAGAATGACAATGCGCGCGATCAGAATGACAATGTTCGTGCGTTCAGAATGACAAACATGGTGAAAATAACAAACAGTAATGATAAAATATCAACATGAAAAAGAGACAATATTACGTGTACATTCTTACAAATAATAGCCGTGTCCTATATACAGGCGTCACCAATAATTTGATTCGTAGAGTCTCGGAACACAAACAAAAGCTTATCGAAGGTTTTA
>JADGAO010000033.1 GCA_015231995.1 Nitrospinota bacterium
TTGTCATTCTGAACGAAGCGTAGCGAAGTGAAGAATCTATCAAATAGAATATTCTGTTTTACTTTGATCCTTCTGTCGCAGAGCCTCCCTCAGGATTACAAAAAGGGGATTCCTCGTCGGTTCTCGATTAAAATCCCCTCCAAATTCTCCGTCGTCCGTCCGTCTAATAATAGATATATGGATATATTGCGCGCATATGATGAAAATCAGGATACCTAAAGCCGGTTTCACCGTCATTCACCTTGTTTTCCTTGCTCTTACGGCTTGGGTGACTGCGGGGGCCGTAAGCTCCTATATCGGGGACAAGGTCGTCCCCCCACGGCCTGCGGAGGTCGCGGTTCCGTCGGCGAGCGCGTCGCCTGCGCCAAAACCCAAAGAAATTTTCACCGGGTCGCTTGGGCGCAACATATTCAGCTCTGCCCTGGGGCCGGAGGATATAACCCAGATATCCGAAGAGGAAGTGACCGGCGCGTTGGAGAGCGGCGGAGCGCAGGGAACCTCTTTTCCCAGGACAACGCTGGGGTTGAAGTTAATAGGCACGGTGATAGACCCGCTTGGAGCCTACAAGCTAGCGGCCATCGAGATAAAAGAGACAAAGGAGCAGAGGCTGTACAAGGCGCAGGACACAGCGCTCGGCGCGAAGGTGGTCATGATTCTCCGCAACAGGGTGATTCTTAGCCGGGCGGGGAAGATGGAGTCGCTGGACGCGGAGTTCGACGAGGGTGGAGCCACGGGAAAGGTCGCATCTTCCGGCGTGGTGATGGGAGAGGATGTCTCCAAACTGTCGGAGTCGCAATATGCGGTCTCCAAAAGGTATCTGGACTCACAGCTTGCCTCCATGAGCCAGCTGTTGACGGACGTGCGGGCCGTGCCGAACCTGGACAAGGGCGGGGTGACCGACGGGTTCAAGGTGTTCGCCATACGCAAAGGGTCGTTGTTCGACAAGATAGGTTTGCAGAACAACGACGTCGTCAAGAGGATAAACGGGATCGAGCTGGACTCCGCCGAGAAGGGGTTGGAGCTTTTTCAGGCGTTGAAAAACGAGACGGCGTTCAACGTCGACCTGATGAGAAAATCACAGAAAACCACGATGAGGTTTAGCGTGCAATGATAAATATCTCCGGCGTCATGACATTTTTGTGGATGTTCGTATTCGGTGTTTGGCTGGCTCTCTCGCCGGTTTCCGCAAACGCGCAGGCCGGCGAGCAGGAGCCTCCGGTGGAGGCGCAGGACGCGCCAGCCGCTTCGCAGGTTCACGCCCAGCCATCGGCCATACAGCCGGTTGAAGCCCCACGCCCGGTTCCGGTCGCGCCCCGCCCCGTGGAGACTCCGCGTTCATCGAGGATGGACGCACATGCGCCCTCATCCGCTCCTCTGGTTGGGGCGGCCAGCTCTCATGAGAAAGTTGACCTTTCCCAACGGGCCGAGCCGTTAAAACCCGGCGAGAAGGTGAACCTGGACTTCAACGACGTGGACATCAAACTGCTGATAAAGTTCATCGCCGAAATCACGGGCAAAAACTTTGTCGTTGACGAGAAGGTTAAAGGAAAAGTCACGATCATCTCCCCGCAGATGGTCACTGCAGGCGAGGCGTTAAAGACGCTCGAATCCACGCTGGAGGTCTACGGCTACTCGCTTATCGAAGCCGGGCGCATGACCAAGGTTGTGCCTGCGGCAGAGGCGAGGCTCAAAGGCTCGTTCAAAGCCGGTGTCACGGACGGGGGCGACAGGATGGTGACCCGGCTCGCGCCGCTGTCGCACATCAAGGCCGACGAGATCGTCAACACGCTCCGGCCGTTGATTCCCTCATACAGTTTCATCGGCGTTTTCGCCAGCACGAACACGGTGATCATCGTGGATTACGCCTCCAACGTCGAAAAGCTGATGGCGATAATCGCGCAGATGGACACGCCCACCCACGAGGAGATCATCTCCCTCTTCCAGCTAAAGTACGCCGGGGCCAGGGAGATAGCCGAAAAGGTCGAGAAGATATTCAAAGCCCGTAGCGCGGGCAGGGGGGTGGTCTCCTCCGCCACGGTCGCCACAGGTGGCGCGGCTCCTCTCGCCCAACCGGGGGCGCAGTTCGGCGGCCAGCAGGACGTGCTGGTGATACCCGACGACCGGCTCAACGCCATCGTAGTGACCGCAAACAAGACGGTGACCGGACAGATACTTTCACTGCTCGAAAAACTCGACGTGCGTCCCCCCTCCGGCAAAGGCAACATCAACGTGCGCTACTTAAAGAACGGCGACGCCGAAAGCCTCGCCAAGGTGCTCATGAACCTTACGCAGAGCGCACAGGCCGGGGCGCAACCGGCGGCGGCCCGGGCGGGCGGCGCTCCGGGGCAGGCGGTGAAGTTTCAGGACAAAATCACCATAACGCCGGACAAAGCCACCAACTCGCTTGTGATAACCGCGTCGGTCGAGGATTTCGAAACGCTCGACCAGGTCATCGAAAAGCTGGACATACGCAGAAAACAGGTTTTCGTGGAAGCGCTGATAATGGAGGTCACCACCGACAAGGCAAAACAGTTCGGCATAGAGTGGCGCACAACGTCCAACTTCACCCAGCCCGGCGTGCAAGGGATAGGCGGCACGAACTTCGGCAACATAAACAACGTGGCTCAGAACCCGCTCAACTCCCCGCTGGGGCTTGCCGTGGGCGTTGTTGACGGCATCATCTCGTTCGGCGGGAAGGATTTTCTCAACATCGGCGCCCTGCTTCACGCGCTGGAGTCGGAACAGGGGATAAACGTCCTCTCCACCCCCAACATCATGACCACCGACAACGAAGAGGCGGAGATAGTCGTGGCGCGAAACGTGCCGTTCCAGACCAGCCAGTCGCAGACCACAGGCGGCAACACCGTCTCCACGTTCGAACGCAAGAACATCGGTATCACGCTCAAAATCAAACCGCAGATATCCGAGTCCGACGACGTGAGGCTCGCCGTGTATCAGGAGATATCGTCCGTCCTGCCGGTGGAGGAGCAGTTGGCAAAGGACATCATGACCTTCACCCGCTCCATCAAGACCACCGTGCTTGTGCGGGACGCGCAGAACATCGTCATCGGCGGCCTGATAAGCGACGACATGCGCGATACCGAGACCAAAGTGCCGCTCTTCGGAGACCTGCCGATTGTGGGGTGGCTGTTCAAGTCCATTAAAAAACAGAAGACGAAGACGAACCTGCTGGTCTTCCTCACTCCCCACATAATCACGAGAGCCGAGGACATGGACAAGATAACCAGCTCAAAGAGCCAGAAAATCTCGATGGCTCCGCAGGTTCTGGACGATTTCGGCGGGGCGGTTCTGGACACACGCAAAGAAGGGGAGGACAGCTCTGGCGCCAACCCGGAGCAGGCGAAGTAACGCCATGGCCGACTTGGTAAATCCTGGAACCGGCGGTTCGCTTTCCGCCGTGGCGGGTGAGTTCGGCTTCGAGTGGCTTGCGTCAATAGACGTAAAGACCCTCGATCAGGACGTCATCTCCAAAACGCCGTTCCAGTTCGCCCGCGACAACCTGATACTGCCGATGGGTATGGTCGAAGGCAGGCTCAAGGCCGTCACGTCGCGCCCATTCAGCCTGGAGCCGTGGGGTGATATGCGGCTCATCTACGGCGCTCCCGTTGACATGGCGCTTGCGGACGAAGACGTTCTTCAAACAGCCATAAACCAGGCGTACGACCTGTCGGCTGGTTCTGCGCGGGCGACCATGGACGACATCGCCGAAGCGGCCGATCTCTCATCCCTCGTTGACGGCCTGCCGGAGGATTTGCTGGAAACGTCCGCCGAAGCCCCGGTGATACGGCTGGTCAATTCCGTGCTGGTTGAAGCGGCAAAAGAGAAAGCCTCCGACATCCACATCGAGCCGTATGAAAGGGAGCTGGTTGTTCGCTTCCGTGTGGATGGCGCGCTTCGCAACGTGATAAAACCCCCAAAGAAGTTCCAGTCGCTCATCGTCTCCCGTGTCAAAATCATGTCTGGATTGGACATCGCCGAAAAACGACTCCCGCAGGACGGGCGGCTCAAGATAGTTATCGCTGGCAAAGAGATAGACGTCCGCGTGAGTGTCATTCCCACGGCGTATGGAGAGCGGGTCGTCCTGCGTCTGCTCGACAAGTCCACGGCGCTCCTCGGTTTTGCGGAGCTTGGGATGCCAGCCGATATGAGGGAAGTGGTTGGCAAACTCATACGCTCGCCCCACGGCATAATACTCGTCTCCGGCCCCACAGGGTCGGGCAAAACGACCACGCTTTACGCCGCCATCTCGGACATCAACTCGCCGGACAAAAACATCATCACCGTCGAAGACCCGGTGGAGTATCAGCTCTCCGGCGTGGGGCAGATGCAGGTCAACGTCAAAACCGGGCTGACGTTCGCTTCCGGTCTTCGCTCCATATTGCGGCAGGACCCGGACATCATCATGGTCGGCGAGATACGCGACAAAGAGACGGCGCAGATAGCGGTGCAGGCGTCGTTGACGGGCCATCTGGTCTTCTCCACAATTCACACCAACGACGCGGCAGGCGCCGTGACAAGGCTTGTAGACATGGGCATAGAGCCGTTCCTCATCTCCTCCTCGCTCATCGGCGCGTTGGCGCAGAGGCTGGTGCGGGTCTTGTGTCCGAAATGTAAAGAGCCATACAGGCCAGGCCCGGAGCATCTGGCCGAGTTGGGCGTGGCGATGGCAGACTTGCCGGTGGGGACTATGTTCTACCGGCCCGGAGCCTGCCCGGAGTGTAACCAGTCCGGTTACAAAGGCAGGATCGGCGTATTCGAACTTTTGATAGTTGACGACCCTATCCGTTCGCTCATCGCGCAGAAGGCCGACTCGTCGGCGATAAAGAAAAGCGCGGCGGAACGCGGTTTTTCGGCGATGCGCGAACGCGCCGCCTCCGCCGTCATCTCCGGGACGACGTCGCTTGAGGAAGTGGTGAGAGTCACCGCCGATCTGGACTGAGGAAACATGCCGGTATTCGAATATCACGGTTACGACGCGGGCGGGCGCAAAATATCGGGCGTGGTGGACGCCGACAGCCCCCGTTCCGCGCGGGCGCGGCTCAAACAACAGGGATTGCTTGTCACCAGCGTAACGCAGGACACCGGCAGAAGGGAGCTTTTCAAAAACCCCCTCGCATTCCTGGCCAACAGGATCACCTCCAAGGAGGTGGCCACTTTCACCCGCCAGCTTTCCACTCTTCAGACGGGGGGATTGACCCTCGTCGAGTCGCTTGACGCGCTCATCGAACAGTTCACCAACGTCCGGTTCAAAAAAGTGGTGACGGACATCCGCGAAAAAGTTTTGCAGGGTTCCCCTCTCAACGAAACGCTGGCGGCGCATCCCGAACAGTTCGATCCTCTATACGTCAACCTCGTGAAAGCCGGGGAAGCCTCCGGCACGCTCGACAAAACGCTTGCCCGGCTCGCCAATTTCAAGGAGGAGCGCCTTCGCCAGAACGCCAAGATCACAGCGGCGATGGTTTACCCGATGGTGATGACGGTCATCGGCGGCGGCGTGCTTCTTTATCTTCTCGCTTACGTCACGCCGAAGGTGGAGTCCATGTTCACCGACATGCGCCATGCCCTCCCGCTTCCCACGGTCATACTGCTATTCACGTCGAACATTCTGGCGGACTGGTGGTGGGCGATATTGCTTGGCATAGGGGGCGCAATCCATCTTGGACGCAAATACATAAAGACCGCTGAGGGAAGGGAAAAATTCGACACTCACATCCTCAACGCCCCAATCGTGGGCGCGCTGGTCCGTTCTGCGGCGATAGCGCGGTTCTCGCGGGCCTTGTCCACTCTGCTGGGCGGCGGCGTTCCGTTGATAGAGTCGTTGAAGGTCACAGCCAGCATCGCGGGTAACGCGCTTATCGAAAAGGCCATAGCCCAGGCGATAGTCAACATCACCGAGGGGCAGACCATCGCCGGGCCGCTGAAAAAGTCGGGCCTGTTCCCCCCGCTCGTTACACAGATGATAGACGCGGGCGAGCGAACCGGGTCGCTCCCGGACATGTTAGAGAAGATCGGCGACGCCTACGAGTTCGAGGTGGAGACGGCGCTTTCGGCGATGGTGTCGCTTGTAGAGCCTGCGTTGATCGTGGTGATGGGCGGCGTGGTCGGGTTTATCGTGATGGCGATACTCCTGCCGATATTCGAACTGAGCCAGATGGCAAGATAGGGATTTATGTTTAAGGAAAATGTAATGTCGAGAACATCTGTAGGGGCGAACCTGCGTGTTCGCCCGCATGAGAGAGGGCAGACACACAGGTCTGCCCCTACAGCTTTAGACAAAAACGATACACAGGATTAATCGAAAATCTGGGAGATGGAAGATGAGAAGGACGCGAAGTAAAAAAGGTTTCACGCTGATAGAGATACTCGTTGTCGTCGTTATCCTTGGGATACTTGCGACCATCATCGTGCCGCGTGTGATGGGCAGGCCGGAGGAGGCCAGGATAACCAAAGCCAGGGTGGATATAAAGGCCGTCGAGACGGCGTTGAGCCTTTACAAGATAGACAACGGCTCGTACCCGACGACCGAGCTTGGCTTGAAAGCTCTCGTGGAAAAACCCGCCCAGGGCGTCAAACACTGGAGAGAGGGCGGATATCTGTCAAAAGTCCCCGCCGACCCGTGGGGAGCGCCTTACGTTTACCTGTCGCCGGGCGCGCATGGCGAATACGACCTCTTCTCGCTCGGCTCCGACGGCGAACAGGGCGGGGAGGGCAAAAACGCCGATATCAACAACTGGGAACTGGAATGACAAGAGCCCTCCTGCGGTTTCCGTCTTTGCGTGGCGCGTCATCTGTGACGGCGCGAGGCGGATTCACGCTTATCGAGATGTTGGTGGTTGTGGTCATCATCGGCATAATGGCCGGGGCGCTGATCCCGCGTTTGCCGGACGTCACCGCGTCCAGGCTCAAGAGTTCTGCGCGCAGGCTGGCCGGTACGATAACGTATCTATACGAGCGTTCCGCCGCCACCCAGCTTGTCTATCGTCTGACGCTGGATATGGATTCCAACGAGTTTTACGTCTCGCTGTTGAACAAGGACAACCAGTTCGAGGAGACGAAACTCGATTTCGCCAGCAGGACGCATCTGCCCGACAACGTGCGAGTGGATTCCGCCAACATCTCTGCGCAGGGAGCCGTATCCTCGGGCCGGGCGGACATCCATTTTTTCCCCGGCGGCTTCACGGACCAGGCTTACGTTTATCTTAAAGACTCGTCCGGCAACGAATTGACGCTCGACGTTCATCCGTTGACCGGGCGCGTGCGGATACTGGAGGGCCGTCATGCGGCGCGGCGGGCGGCGTAACGGAGGCGGGTTCACCCTGCTGGAGGTGGTGATCGCGCTTGCGATATTGTCCATATCGCTGGTGACGCTACTCTCCGCGCATGGGCGGGCCGTTACGATTTCCGCTAACGCCGAGGCTTTGACCGACGCAGTGACGCTTGCGCGCGAGGAGATGGAAAAACTAAACGTCGCCGCCATGCCTGTCGAGGAACGCTCCGAGAAGCTCAAACGTGACGACTACCCGGAGTACGAGTGGCGGACCGATATCAAAGAAACCCCCTTCACAAACGTGTGGGAGGCGAGGCTGGTTGTCTTCAAAACTGGCGATAAGGAAGAGAGACCGGTTTTCAACCTGGTCTCGTATCTTTCCAGATGAGAAACCGTGGAGGGTTCACGCTGGTGGAGGTTCTCATCGCCACTTCGATACTCGTCATCATCGCGACGATGGTGTTCGAGGCGTTCGCGGTGACGTTGACCGCCGGGAAAGGGCTGGAGCAGAGGGCGGAGCTTTACCACACGGCCCGGTTCATAATACGCAAGCTCACCGAAGACCTCTCGTCGGCCTCGCTTTACGCGAACAACACGCTTGGTAGCTTCACCGGCGTTGACAAAAATTCCGGCGGCGAAAACATGGACGAGCTTAGGTTCACAGGGTTCGGCGGAAGGATAGTTTTCACCGGAACCGCGTCCGATCAGGCCCGTGTCACATGGAGGGTGGAGGCCCCCGCCGGATCGAAGCGGTTTACGCTGATGCGAGGCGAGAATCATTTCATCACCGGTTTCGACGAAGCCAAGGAGATGGCGGAGGAGATGGAGGTGACCGATTCGCTCAAATCGTTCGACCTTAAATATTACGACAACGCGGTCTGGGTGGAAGGGTTCGATGCGATCCATCTACGCCGTCTGCCAAGGGCGGTTGCGCTCAGTTTCACGCTCGAAGACGAAGACGGGCGGACGCTCTCGAAAAAAGCGGTGATCCCGGTGGGGCCGGGGTTATGATGGCGCGGCCTCTCAATGGCGAAGGCTCCCGCAAGGGGATGGCGCTCATTCTCGCCATCACGGTTGTGGCTCTGCTCACGATAACCGTTCTGGATTTTTTCCATCACGCATGGATACAGTCCGCGCTTGCCGCCGGATACAGGGATGAAACCAGGGCGTTCTACGCCGCGCGCGCAGGACAGGCGGCGGGCAGGCTCATCCTTCTTGAAGACGCGAAGAGCTCCATCCCGCGCGACTCGCTTGCGGCGGAGTGGGCGCAGGGGCTTATAACCGTGCCGATGGACGGGGAACTGGTTTCGGTGACGATACAGGACGAGTCGGGCAAACTGGATTTGAACAGGCTTGTCACAGACCGGGGGTATCCCGATGACAGGTGGATAGCCCTGTTCGTCCGGCTGTTGGGAAGGCTCGACCTTGACGATGATCTCGCCGACGCGCTGGTGGACTGGATGGATGTAAACCCCGATACGAGAATGAAAGGCGCGGAGGACGGCTATTACCTGTCGCTGAAAAAACCGTACAGGGCGAAAAACATGAGGCTCGATTCTGTCAGCGAGCTGGCGATGATCAAGGGATTCACGCCGGAGATTATCGCCAAACTCAGGCCGCACGTCACCGCCTGGTCGTCGGGCAAGATCAATATTAATACGGCGACCGGAGTGGTTCTGATGGCGCTCGACGACAATATCACCGAGGAGATCGCCTCGGCCATAATCAGGGAGCGGACGCAAAAGCCATTCATCGTCCGCGAGGATATAAAGAAGGTGACAGGCATGAACGACATATATCCCCGGATCGCGCTGGTCATAGATATAAAGAGCGATGTTTTTTCGGTGGAGTCGCAGGCCACGTTCGGGGAGACCACGAAAATGATCCGGGCTGTCCATCGCAGAAGCCCGGTTGGGGTAGAGACCCTCTACCACAGGCTTTTTTGAAAGGGCCGTCATGAACATTTACGGGATAGATATAGGCTCCTCCGGCGTCAAGATAGCGCAGGTGGAGAAGAAACTGCGCGGTTACACAGTGAAACGGCTCAAGGCCGTCCCTGCCGGAGCCGACCCGGCAGTCGCTCTTAAAAACGCGCTCGCTCAAATGGGCTTCGACCCGAAAGAAGACACCGTGGCAGTCACGTTCACGAAAGATCGCGTCTCCACCCGCGTCCTGACGATGGCGTTGGCGGACGATAAAAAAATCGCCGAGGCCTTGCCATTCGAGCTTGAATCGCTTGTCCCGTTAGACGCGGAGAAAATGGTTATCGCCCATCAGCTCACCCGGAAGAAAAACGGCGAGCCGGAAGTGGGAGTGGCCTTCGCGTCCAGGGTGGAGTTTACGAGGTTTCTGACGATGATGGACTCTGCGGGAGCCGATCCCGATTACGTCATACCCTCGCTGTTCGCCATTATGGCGGCTCTTGGCGGCGCAAACCGGTCGGACGCGGTGATCGTGGACATAGGCGTTTCCACGTCTCTTGTTCTGGCGACGCGTGGCGACGCCCTGGTTATGGCTCATACGGCGGACATGGCGGAGGTTGTTACGGCGGGCCTATCGTCGGCAATTGATGGAGGAGCCGACGCGGAAGCCGGGCTTTCCATTTTCGCCGACAGGCTGGCGAGGGAGATAAAGCTTGTCATCGCAGGCGCCTCAAAGGAAGGCGAGCCGTTCAGCCCGTTGAAAATATCGCTTTGCGGCGGGATGGGGTCGGACTCGAAACTTAAAAGCCTGCTGGCCGACCGGCTTGGCGTTCCCGTCGAACGCGCGTCTGCGGAGGGCGACGACGCTCCGGTCGAACATGACGGGTCGCGCGGCAGATGGGGCAGGCCGCCGATTTTCGTGTCCGCTCTGGGCGCCGCTCTGATCGCGGCCAAAGACCCGGACACACGCGCCAATTTCAGGGTTGGCTCCAATAAAAAAAGTGGCGGGTTCACCGGCGCAAGGCGGCAGGCGATACTGACGGCGGCATTGGCCGGGGTTTTCGTTCTGGCGTGGGTCGGCTCATACATCGCCGAAGGAATGAGGCTGGACGCGAAATACGGCGCGCTTAAAAACGAACTTCGCGCCGAATTCAAAAAGGCCATGCCGGAAGTCACCAACATCGTCTCCGAAATGGCGCAGTTGAAAAGCGCGATCGCGGCGTTGGAGACGAAGGCTGGCGCCCTGGGGCCCGCGCTTGCTGAAAAAGACCCGTTTCTCGATCGTTTCACCAGCGTCACGGATTCCGTCCCCGAAGGGGCCAGGCTGGATATAGCGGAGTTTACATACGAGTGGGACAGGATACTTCTGTCGGGCAAGACCGACTCATTCGAGAGGGTGGAGCAGTTCCGAAACAATCTCGAAAAGCTCGATTGGGCCGGGAAGGCCGTGGTCGAGGGCGCCAAGACGGGCATCGCAGGCGGCGGGGTGGAATTCAAGATAACTATCGGCTCTGCGCGTTAAGGAGAGAAACGATGAAAATATTTTCACTCAACAACGTATCGGCTAGGGAGAAGACGGCTCTTGCGGTGGCCGGATTTTTTGTGGCGGCTACGATTCTTTGGGTTGGCGTTTATGAGCCGGCCGTGGAAAAACGATCTGCCATGAGAAAAAAAATAGAAACCAAATCTGTCGAGGTCGAGGAGTCGCGGGCGCTTGTCCGGAAAATCTCCTCTATCAAGGCGGAGATGGCGCGGTTCGATTCGCGGCTTGCGGGAAAACCAGCCGGGTTTTCGGTTATCACCGAAATGGAGAATCTGGCGCAGTCTTCCGGGGCCAGAGAGAACGTCGTCTCCATGACTCCCCAGCGTCCGGCGGAGCTTGGAGGGTATCGTGAGTCCGGCGTGGAGCTTGTTATCGAGAAGACAACTCTGCCCAAACTTTTGCGTCTGCTAAAGGCGATGCGGGAGTCGCAAGGGCTGTTGAGGGTCAAGCGGATGACCATCAAGCCGCAATATAAAGACCCGTCGCTTTTGGACGTCTCGCTCACCGTGGCCGGATACGAGGTCGCTCGCTGATGAGATACAGGGTATTCCCGATGGGCGCGTTTGACAGGCTTGCGCGGTTTTTTCCCGACATGGCCGTTTCGCGTCCGGGCTATATCAGGGGCGTGGCATATTCGCTATTTTTCGTCTTCCTGTTTATGACGTTTCTCATGTGGAGATTCCCATCCGGCGCAATCGTAGAGCTTGCGGGGAGACAATTGGAGGGGATGGGAATGAGTCTCTCCGCAGATACTGCCCGCCTCTGCTTGCCGCTGGGGGTGAAGATGAGCGGCGTCACCTTGTTCCAGCCGTCGCCGGGAAAAAATGTGGAGATCATCTCCGCCGAAAACGTCGAAGCTGGCGTCCCGATATTCTCCGCGCTCACGTTACGCAAAGGCGTTTACGCGAGGGTGAAAACGCTTGGCGGGGAGATAAGGTTCCACTCGTCGCAGAAACTTTTCAATCGCGCCCTTACGGAGGCGGACATAAGCCTTGACGCGGTAAACCCCGGCCTTGTTCCAGCGCTTGCCGCAACAGGCCTGGCCAAGTTCAACGGCTCGCTGGATGCCGACGGCTCGTTTTCCTTCGAAGGGGGCGACCCGCTTAAAGGCTCAGGCTCGTTCAAGGCGCGCCTGCCGCGGCCCGGTTCTATCACTCTTTCAAAAACGCTGGCCGGAGATTTGGGCGACGTGGCCGTTGACGCGGTGGATGTGGAAATATCGTTCAAGTCCGGCGCGCTCAACCTCGACAGGCTCTCCATCAAGGGGCCGCAAATATCCGTATCCGTCTCCGGCGACGCATTGCTCAACGCCAACCCCCGGTTCACGCGGCTTAACATGAAGGCGCAGATAAAGCTTTACGGCAAGCTTGAGGAGCGGCTACAACCCCTGCTCTCTTTTTTCCAGAAGGGGCCGGACGGGGTTACGTCCATTAAGATAACGGGCATGGCCGGGGCGCCGGTCTTTCATTAAACAGGATTGGGAATGTCTATGAACTTTGTTTCAACGCCGAACCTGGCAGTAACCAAATCAGCCAGCGCCATCACGCCAAACCTCTCCGTGGCGTGGTGTCCCGCCGCCACATAGCTGATCCGCTCTTCTTTGCACAGATGGTATATCCACTCCGTATCCTCACCGGTGACGAACACATCCGCCCTTTTGGCGATGGCCTCCCGAAGCGTGTCCTGCCCGCCCCCGGAACAGATGGCGACGCTCCTTACTTCGCCGGGGCCGAAGGGGTAGACACGCGCCGCCGGGTTTATCGCAGAGCGGATTTTATCGAAGAACTTTTCGGACGCTATGGCCGCGCCCATCGTTTTGGCGATATAGCCGAGGGTCACGCCTTTGTACGCGCCGAACGGCTCCTCCATGGTCAAATCCAGTTTTTTTACTATCTGTATGTTGTTTCCGACCTCAGGATGCCTGTCGAGCGGCAGATGGTAGCCGATGAGCGAGATGTCGTTATCGAGCAGGAATCTGACGCGCTCCCTGAGGCTTCCCCTGATTACTCGCGATTCGGAGTCCCAGAACATGCCGTGGTGGACGATGACCGCGTTGGCGCCCCGGTCTTTGGCCGCGTGGAAAAGCTCCATGCAGGCCGATACGCCGGTGACAGCCTTGTCCACATGCGCGGACCCTTCCACCTGCAGGCCTTGCGGCCCGTAGTCGCTTATGGTTCTGGCTCCGAGGTATTCGTCCAGGAAATGCACGATCCCGCGCAGGTCAGCCATTTCAAGCCCCCCTTATTAACATTGGCGCATGGCGGAGCGTTATCAAGCCCGCCTCGTCTAGTTTACCAAAGAAATTGGTTGGGGAGTCCGGCGCTTCGGACAACTGCGAAGACGGGATTATTTGCGATGATTTATAAACAATCCGCGATTTGATATAAAATCCAGATATGGCGTATTTAACGAAGGGAAGACTCCTTATAGTTGACGACGAGGAGTCCATAACAAAAGTCCTGGAGCGCAGGTTCTCCAGAGAGGGGTATTCGTGCGAAGTGGCGGCGGACGGGGCGAAGGCGGCGGATCAACTCAAGCTCCATCAGTTCGACGTTATGATCACCGACGTGCGAATGCCCAACATGGACGGGATGAAGCTTACGGAATTCGCGCATAGCCTGGACAGCTCCATCTCCATCGTCGTCATGACCGCGTTCGCCGACCTGGCTTCGGCGATGGAGGCCATACACAAAGGCGCGTTCGACTACCATCCCAAACCGGTCGAATTCGAAAAGCTTGCCGTGGTGATAGCAAACGGGGTCGAGCGGGCCAGGCTCGTCCGCGAGAGAGCCGAATACACGGCGACGCTTGAAAAAAAGGTGGCCGAGCGCACGAAGGAGCTTGAAAAGAAAAACCTGCAATTGCGCAAACACTTCCTCGAAACCGTCACTGCGCTCGTGGCGGCCACCGAGGTGAAAGACAAGTACACCGAGGGGCATTCCAAACGCGTGGCCGCAAACGCCAGGGCTCTTGCGGGGCGCATAGGTTTTTCCCCCGAAGAGTTGGAAGGGATATACACCGCCGGGCTACTGCACGATATGGGCAAGATAGGCATACCCGACGAGATACTGCTAAAGCCCGGGATATTCTCGCCGGAGGAGCGCGAGGTGATGCAGGATCACACGACGTTCTCCGCCGGGATATTGTCGAACGTGGAGATGTTCCGGGACATACTGCATTTCGTGCTGTACCACCACGAAAGATACGACGGGAAGGGATATCCGGCCGGCCTGAGCGGGGATCAGATTCCGCTTGGCGCCAGGATACTTTCCATAGCGGACCTGTTTGACGCGATGACGTCCACGCGCCCTCACAAAGCCAGGATTACGCAAGACGCCGCGATCGAGGAGATGATGAGCGTCGCCGGGACACAGGTTGACCCGAAACTTGCCAGGGAGTTCGTCCGCCTTATCCGGGAAAACCTCGTGGTGACCGAAGGATGAAACGGGCCGCCTCGCTCGACCTTGGCACAAACACCATCCGCCTGCTGGTGGCCGAGAGGACAGAGTTCGGATTCACCCCGCTTTATTCCGGCCAGGTCATAACGCGGCTAGGCGAGGGCCTCCATGAAACCGGCAGACTTGGCGAAGCCGCGATGAAACGGACGCTTGACGGGATACTGCGGATGATTGGCGAGGCGGGCGCTTTCGCCCCGTTCAGGCTGGTCATCGCCGCCACCAGCGCGGCCCGGGACGCCGCCAATACCGGCGAATTTTCGCAAATGGTCAAAAACGCAACCGGAGCCCCCCTCACGGTTATCCCATGGGATGAGGAGGCCCGGCTATCCTTGCTGGGCGTTTCGCTTGCTCTCAAGGACAGAGGCGGAAGGTTTCTTCTTTTCGACGTGGGCGGGGGAAGCACGGAATATATCATGTCCGAAGGCGGCAAGGTGACGGCCTCCAGCGGGACGAACCTCGGCGTGGTGCGTCTTGCGGAGACTTATATCACAAAGCATCCCGTGAGCGATTACGAATATGGAAAAATGCTGATGGAAGTGGACGCCACGGTGGATCGCGCCTTTGCCGGGCTTGGGGTTGCTGGGCCGGTGACGCTCGTAGGCACGGCGGGGACGGTGACGTCCATAGCGGCTATCGCAATGGGGCTTGTGGATTACGATCCGGGGAAAATAAACAACTTCGCGTTGACGGCGGAAAAGGTAGAGAGCCTGCGGGTTCGCATCTGCGCCATGGCGATAGAGGAGCGTTCGAAGATTCCGTTTTTAAAGAACGGCAGGGAGGATCTCATCGTGCCTGGATTTGCGATAGTCCAATCCACGATGCGACGCGCCCGCGCCGACAGCATAATCGTGTCCGATTACGGGCTTCGCGAGGGGTTGATGGCCGAAATCCTGCTTAACGGCGCCTATGGGTAAGCGCGTGGCGGTTATCGCGTTAGCCTTCGGGGCCATGGCATTCGGCGACCCTGCGTATTTCCACATCGCCAGGGGGAACAAGCTTTACGCGGAGGGGAAATACGAAGAGGCTTTGGCTGAATATTTAAAGGCGAAAAGCTCCGACCCCGCGCGTTCCGAGGCGGACTATAATACTGGCGCCGCGCAGTTCAAGACCGGGAGGCTCAAAGAATCGGCCGGAGCATATGAACGCGTGATGGGAGGCGCAAACGCGGATATCAAAAGTTCCGCCAGGTTCAACCGTTCCGCCGCGTTATACGCTGGTGGGGTGTCGGCCAGCGAGGCCGGAGAGCTTGACGAAGCCATGAAGATGTTTAAAGATTCGGCGGAGGGGTACAAGGCCGCGCTCAAAGAAAGGCCGTCCGACAACGACATACGGCACAACCTGGAGCTGGCTCTTGCGAAGCTGAAGGATGCCGAGGATCAGAAGAAAAAGCAGGAGCAAAATTCCAGTTCCGACAGCAAAGATTCCCGCGACAATGACGGGCAGGACAAGAAGGAAAAAGAGGAAGCTGGAAAAGACGGCCAACCCAAAGAAGAGAAGAAGCAGTCTGCGGATCATAAAAAACCTGAGCAATCAGATGGCGCCGGTTCCGGGGAAAAACAGGAGATGACTGCGGATGAGGCCGAACGGGCGCTAGCCGCCGTTCAAAGCGACGAGAAAGACCTGCGTAAAAAAATAAGGAACCAGAACGTGAAAGAACAGCCAAGAAGCGGGAAGGACTGGTGATATAGGCCATGACCACGCTTGCGATAATAGGGGGAAGCGGGGCGTACGACCTTTTCGGCGCGGACATCCTGCGGCAACCCGTGGAGACGAAGGAGATTTTGACCCCGTTCGGCGCGGCTCAGACCATAAGGAAATATTCCGCCGAGGGCCTTTCATTTTATTTTCTCTCCCGCCATGGCGATGACGGCTACAAGGTTTCCGCGCCGTTCGTGAACTACCGAGCCAACATCTGGGCGTTAAAGGAGCTTGGAGTGGAGCGGATAATTTCATGGTCGGGGCCGGGGATAATCAACCCGTCTTTCGATGTGGGATCCTACGCAGTTCCGAACGACATAATAGACCAGACCCGCAACAGGGCGAACACCTTTTTCACCAAGGGCGGGCTTGGGTTCATAAGGATGAGCAACCCGTTCTGCGGAGACTTGCGCCACGCGCTTATCTACTCGCTTGCGTCGCTTGGCCTTAAAACTTTCGATGAGGCGGTTTATGTCTGCGCCGAAGGGCCGAGGCTTGAGACTCCGGCGGAGATAAGGCTGTTCCATTCCTACGGGGCCGACATCGTGGGGATGACGCTTGCGCCGGAGGCTTTTCTGGCGCGGGAACTGGAGATGTGCTACGCGCCGGTATGCTATCTGGTGAATTTTGCGGAGGGCATCGCGCCGCGCGAGTACAGGCGCGGCGAGCTTTTCGAGGGAATGCAGACTAACGAGGAAAAGACAGCGGTGGAGATCGCCGCTCGCCGCCTGCCGGAAGTGGCGATTAATGCGTTCAAGGCGATTGCCGATGTTTCCAGGACGTGCGAATGCAAGGACGCCATGCTCCGCTACAGGAAAAAGGGAGTCATCTCCGACGATTTCCGCGCCTGGATCAACCCCTAACCCCTTGCGTCCCGGACACTGATGATCGGACTCTTCCACAAGTTAAGCCCAGTTATCAAAATATCCGCGCGTATTCTAGTGGTGGATCGCGACACGATACTGGAAAACGCCGTTATAATCGTCCACGAAGGGCGTGTGCGAGAAATTATGCCAGCCGAGTCGGCCACAAAGGTAAGGGCGGACAAAAAAATCAACCTCACCGAAGATATCCTCCACCCCGGTTTTATCAACGCGCACTCTCATCTGGAGCTTTCGTTCCTTAAAGACAGGCTTACGCCTGGCATGAGGTTTACGGACTGGATTGCGGCGGTGGTGAAAAAAAAGGCGAAGGTATCGCCTGCGCGGTCCGATTCGGCGATAAGAAACGCCATTACCAGCATGATACGCTCCGGGACTACATGCGTTGGCGACATCGCCAGTTCCGGCAAGGTGACGCCCCGTATTATTTCCTCCGGCCTGAGAGCTGTGATATTCCACGAAGCCATAGGGTTCGATCCTAAAAAAGCCGGTTTACAGCTCAAGAAGATGGTGGATGGAGTGGAACGCGCCCAGGGATCGGAGATTGTGACGCACGGTGTTTCGCCCCATGCTGTATATTCCGTCTCCGGCGCGTTGATGCGCGGAGTGGCCGATTATGCGGCTATTCGTGGCAGGCCGCTTGCGATCCACCTTGCGGAGACACCGGAAGAAGCTCTGTTTTCAAAGAAAGGGACGGGGCCGTTCCGCGATCTGCTGGCGAAGCTTAAAGTTCACGTTCCCGGCGGGCATCCGCATAAATCCCCGGTGAAAGCGGTTCAGGAGGCAGGCGCGCTCACAGACGCGACGTTGATCCACGTTAACAATCCAGAGCGCGGCGACCTTACGCGCATAAAAAAGGCGGACTCCTGCGTGGTTGTATGCCCCAACTCCAACCGGTGGTTTGGCCGGAATATGAAGGATCATCCGATGCGGGAGTTGATGGAAAAATCCATTCCAGTGGCCTTGGGCACGGACAGCCTTGCGTCCAACCTCGACGTGGATATGGCCGCGGAGATGAGGACGGCGTTGGAGGAATTTTCATTCCTTGCGCCGGGCGACGTTTTTCAAATGGCGACTATCGGAGGGGCGAAGGCTCTTAAACTGCCGAAAGGATGTGGAACTCTTCATGCCGGAGCGCCGCTGGATGCTGTGGCTGTCCATTTAACAGGGGCGGAGGGGCGGCGAGGCTTTCTGTGGGATATAATAAAGCCCGGAAGACATGTGAGCATGGTCTTCGTATCGGGGCGGAAACTTTACGCGAAAAAGGGGGGCCGTTAGATGAGCGACATCATCATTGATTACACCAACGTCATGGCGTCCGCCGTCGGGATTGAAAACGGGCTTACCGGCGAGCATCTTTCCGCGCTTAACCTGACGGCGGCGCAGATTCACGCAGGGCTTACAAAACGCAGGAAGGCCGGGGAGCTTCCATTTTACGACCTTCCATACAGGATCGAAGAGGCCAAAGAGATACGTAACGCCGCAAAAAAAATACGCAATGAATTCTCCACGATGGTCGTGCTTGGCATAGGCGGCTCGGCGCTGGGAACCACCGCGCTTTTTTCCGCGCTTCGCCACACTCTCCATAACTCGCTATCCGCAAGCAAACGGGATGGCGTGCGCCTCATCATGCTCGATAACATAGACCCCGACTGGCTGACGGAGATACTCTCCACGCTCAAGCTAAACGAGACGGTGTTCAACATCATCTCCAAAAGCGGAGCCACGGCGGAGACGTCGGCCCAGTTCCTCATCGCGCTCGACATTCTCAAGAAAAAGCTTGGGCCGAAGAAATGGCGTAAACACGTCATAATCACAACCGACGCCAGGAAAGGGACGTTACGGCCCATCGCCGAAGAGTTCAAACTTAAAACTTTCGCCGTGCCGGACGGAGTTGGCGGCAGGTTCACAGTGTTCACGCCTGTCTCGCTACTTCCTGCGGCCTCGGCGGGAATTGACATAATGGAACTGCTCGAAGGCGCGGCGCGTATGGACGAGCGCTGTCTGGAGCCGGACATACATTGCAACCCCGCCTATCTTTTCGCCTCCGTCCATTACCTGCTCGACACGATGCGGGCCAAGAAAATGGCTGTGATGATGCCATATTCAAACAAGCTTTATTATGTGGCGGACTGGTTCCGCCAGATGTGGGCGGAGTCGCTTGGTAAAGCGAGGGACAATGACGGCAACCCTGTCCATGTGGGGCAGACTCCTATCAAGGCTCTGGGCGCCACCGACCAGCATTCGCAGGTTCAGCTTTATGTCGAAGGGCCATACGACAAGGTCGTGACGTTTCTGGAAGTTGAAAAGTTCGCAAAAGAAGTCCACATACCGCTCGAGTTCCCCAACGTGCCAGAGCTTGCGTACCTGTCTGGACACACGTTAAACGAGCTTATCGCTGTGGAACGGCGCGGCACGGAGTACGCCCTGACGAAAAACCGCAGGCCCAACCTTACGATAAAACTCCCGGCCGTCACGTCCCACACCGTCGGACAGCTACTGTACATGCTGGAGGTCTCCACCGCGTTCGCTGGCGGGTTGTACCGCATCAACGCATTCGACCAACCCGGCGTGGAGTTCGGCAAAGACTACGCCTACGC
>JADGAO010000340.1 GCA_015231995.1 Nitrospinota bacterium
CAGTTGTGCAAAACGTTCCCGGTTTCCCATCATCTCTTTTGCGCCCTGTATGAAGTCGCGGTCGTTTAAGGGTTTTTCCGCTGAGTTCACCGCATTTCACTGGCACGGGGAGACGTTCGACATCCCGTCTGGCGCGGTCAGATTGGCCGAGTCATCGGCGTGCGCGAATCAGGCGTTTGAATACGAAGGAAGAGTGGTGGGGCTACAGTTTCATCTGGAGACAAATGAATCGAGCGCGGAGAAATTAATCGAGAACTGCGGAGAAGAGATAAAGCCAGCGTCCTTCATACAGGGCGCAAAAGAGATGATGGGAAACCGGGAACGTTTTGCACAACTGTCGAGGGACTTGGAGACGTTACTGGACAATCTAACGTAGGAGGTCGCCCAGGTTAGGAAGGGCGATTCACGAATCGCCCCTACAAATAGCGCCCTCCCACACCATAACCGCTTTTCCCGTAAGCGACACTCTGCCATTTTTCACTTCCACGTAAACCATCCCGCTCCGTTTGGAGACTTGACGAGCGGTCAAAATATTTTTACCCGTCTTTTCCATCCAGTACGGCCCAAGGGCGCAATGGGCGGAGCCTGTCACAGGGTCTTCGTTAATCCCCACAGCAGGCGCGAAAAAGCGCGACACGAAATCCACATCCGGCTCGTCGCCTCCCGCCGTCACTATCACTCCACGCATAGGGATTTTTGAGAGCGCGAAAAAGTCCGGCGTGGCGGTCCTCACATGATCGGCGCAACAAAGCTCCACAAGATAATCCGACCCCGCTTTCATAAACGCCTGCGGCGTTTGCCTCAACGCCTTGAACAATCCTGCCGGTTCCTCGCACGGCTCCGGCGAGACCAGCGGGAAATCCAGCGTCACCCCTTTTGCCGTCAACTCCGCCGTCAACCGCCCACTGCGCGTGTCGAACCCTATCGGTTCGTTTTTATCGGCGTAGCCCTTTTCCCAGAGGGCGAATGCCGACGCGAGCGTGGCGTGGCCGCATAAGTCCACCTCCACGGTTGGAGTGAACCAGCGCAGGTTAAAAATGTTTTTGCCCGATTCTTTGACGAACGCGGTCTCCGAAAGGTTCATCTCCGCCGCCAACGACTGCATCCAGATATCTGGCTGATCGCTTGGGAGAACGCAAATCGCCGCAGGGTTGCCGGTAAACGGCGTGTCGGTGAAAGCGTCAACGCAGAAGATTGGGATTGAGGGCATAAGTAGGCGCTCCTATTTTGTCCCCCTTAGCAAGGGGGAGCGCCGCGCAGGCGGCGAGGGGGTTTAATTTGATCCCGCCCATCGATTTTATTTTGCCTTAAAAACTTTTCTGGCCAACTTCTTTTCATCTTCCGGGTCAAGCTTGGCTCATTCGCTCGCAAGACGGCTTTGATAATTCCGGCGATCTAAAATGACATTCTTGGGGATTTCCTTAAGCAACACATAGCCACGTGGCAAAGAATAATTTCCTTCCAATTTATCGTTCATTTCTTTTTGAAGCGCATTACCTTTAAGTTGCTTTCCCAATCCAGTTAAAGCGCAAATGGCCGCATCGAATTCATCGTGATTCAAAGGGAACCCTTCATCGGCAGTCCATGAAAGATTATTAAGAATGTCCGCTAGTTTTACATTTTCCTTTTTTTCATCACCTTTACTTGATAACTTGCCCTTCCACGTTGAATCAGAATATTCAGCAGTTCCTTTATAACCTTCACTATCATGTTCACTCTTACTCAAAGATGCGGCTGGATATGTTTCAAATATGCTTTCAGCTAACGGATCTTCGCCGGATTGTTTGCGTAATAAACTCCAGATGTTTTGCATCCGAGCTACTGGACTTCCAATTTTATCTGCTAGCGGCGGGAGTCCATCGAGATGCTCATCTATTGGACGTTTTCTTAATTCCCAAATGTATTGCGGCTTACTAGGATGCGGAAGCCCTTGGAGGTCAATCGGAATGTCAATATACAGATTACCCTTTTGAAGAAGGCATTGGATGCAAGCCAATTCGCCTTTAGTCATGTTGTCGAGTTTGTTTTTCCCTTCAAATTTTTTCTCGAATTGATGCCCATTAAGAATATCAACATGAATCTCTTTCTTGTCTTTATACGCCATTGCCAAGGTTGATCTACCAGTCGAATAACCAGCCAAATCAAGACCGAATGAGTTTTTCAAGTTAAAATCCTAAAACAGATAACCCCAAAGTCTAATTAAACCTCCCCCGCCACGGCTACCGCCATGGCGCCCCCTCCTTGCTAAGGAGGGGGAATATTATAGTGTTGTCTTCTGTATCCTCACCTGTAATTCGTGAACTGCATGGCGATATCAAGCTCCTCTTTCTTCAACGCC
>JADGAO010000341.1 GCA_015231995.1 Nitrospinota bacterium
CCTCGTTCGACCCGTCCCAGTTGGCGAACGCGATCGGGATATAGCGGCCAACCTCGAACTGAGTGTCTTTCTCCTTGTTCGCAGTGGTCAACGACCGCTTCATCATAACCTTCCACCTGCCGAACTCGTAAGAGGCGGAAGATGTGAATCCGGCGGCTTTGGCGTCGCCCTCTTCGCGTTTACCAGAACCGCTGGTCACCAAAAGCTTGGAGGCGTTTGGCGCATCCTTGGAGCCGGAATTCCAGTACATCATAGAGACTGCGTGAGTAGGATCGCCATGACCGAAGTAGGGCTTCTCGGAACCTGTGACCAGTTTCCCGGGCGTCTGAATCGCCACAGCGTCGGGAACGAGAGTTCCCCACGACAGAGCCTCGACGTTCGCATCGCCGGGTATGGACTTTGTCCGGTCGTCCCATTCCAGAAGGAATGCAAGGTCTTTATCGGTGTAAACCGCCCGGACGGAAATAAGGTCGTTAGTCGGCGTGAACCACCTGTCGTTCTGGATTATCTGGGGAACCAGCGCATAGTTGGTAGCCTCCACATCGTTCCAGGCGGCGTCTTTCTCATCCTTGGGCAGGGCGGCCTTTTTGGCGCCCTTGACCACGATCTCGCCCTCTTTGATCCTGTTATTCGGGTCTTCAAGGGACATGACGTAGTTGGCCACATGCCACCTGTCCTCTTCGGACAGCTTGCCGTTGCCGGTTGTGTCCGCCGCAAAGGAGGTCATCGGCGTGCCGGGGATACCGTTGGTCACCCTGGCGAATATTCCCTCTGGCGTGTGGGCGGCGCGGAATGTCCAAGCCTTCGTGAAGTTCCTCGGCCAAACCCTGTGGCCGCTGTCTTCCTTAAGCTTCTTCATCAAATCGCCCTTGCCTTTGACGCCGTGACATTCGAAACACTTGGCCGCCTCGTAAGCCTTGGCGCCTTTCTCGATGCTCTCCTTGGAAGAGGCGACCTTCTTGCTGTAATCGAGCGCGGCTGGGTTGCTCTGCCCCTTGAACAGGTCGGTGAGCGTCTTTATATACGCTGTGACGTCCCACCTGTCCTGGTCGGAAAGCAAAGTTTTCCATGATGGCATACCCGTGCCGGGCATACCGTCGGTTATCATCGCGTAGATATCCTCGTCCCTTGCTATCTCCACCTTGGCGGGGCTGGTCTTGAACTTGAACAGGCCCATCGTGAAATCGCGCGGGGGCGGAATCAGGAACTTGGCGGCGGGGCCGTCCGCCCCACCCTCCTTGCCATGGCACCACCAGCACCTTTTAGCATATATCTTCTTGCCGTTCTCGACATTGCCGGCCGCAAAAGACGGCGACGAGGAAGCAAGGATCATAACCGCCGTGATGAGCAATACACAGGCGCCGAAAGCTTTTTTCATCATTGAAGTCATCGTCCTACCCCTTATGTTCCTCGGTCGCGCGAGGCGAATGACCGGTGTAATCGTAAAGGAACATTATTACCTTCCAAGTCTCCTCTTCGGAGATGAAGTTGTGCCACACCGGCATCGCCGACGCCCACGGGGTTCCCTCAGAGGGCAGTCCCGGGCCACCAGAGCCGACGCGCCAGAACACAAACGATTCCGTCAACATGGCGATCGTGCCAACGTCCTGGAAGTTGGCCGGCATCGGGTTAAACCCATGGAAGAAATGCCCCTTGCCGTCGAGCAGGTCGCCGTGACAGTAGAAACAGTTCTTATAGTAAACCACGCCGCCTTCTTCCACGTTCTTCGCCAGGTTGGCCTTATCCTCCCTCAAAGGGTTCTTTAGCGTAAGAAGGTTGAAAGACTTGTTCCACATCTTCACTGTGGAAGGCGGGGCCGGGTGAACCGACCTCAGCTCCACCGGGGCCTCGAAGCTCGGCTTGACATACTCGTACGCCACATAGGAACCAAAGCCGCCCACTACCACCATGGCGATGATGGCGAACTTTGTCTTGGCGGGGTTGCCGTAAATGTCGGCTATCGGCCCGATCAGGCCGTCGTAACCTTCACTGCTGTATGTGTACATCAACAACACGCCGACGATAACGAAGAACATGTACATCTTCATGACCGACGTCGGTATCACCGGCCATGTTCCGGGATGCAGTTTGGCTCCCACAAGCGGCACGCCAACCTTAAGAAGAAGATATCCGATCAGTATGACTAATAGCGGTTTTATGAACTTCATTTTCCGCCCTCCTTTCCGGCGGCTTTTCCAAGCACGCCGTCAACAATCAGGTTAAGCTCCGCCACGGTCATCCGCGACGCATAATCCCCAGGCATCATGTCAGGCTCAAATCCTTTCACCACGAAAGCGTTGGGGGTTATGAGGGACTCGGTC
>JADGAO010000342.1 GCA_015231995.1 Nitrospinota bacterium
GTCACTCCGGTGGACATGGCGAACACAGTCACCTCATGCCCCTTGTCTTTCGCGGCGCGGGCCAGCTTGATAACGGTATTCGTTTCCAGGCTGTTGAACCCTTTGTGAAGGACAAGGGTGAGGCGCATTGTCAGTGTCCTCCGCCTGCGGGTATGCCGCAGAACTGATCGTAATCAATAAGCCCGGTTATAGTGGGGGTGTCCCCGCACATCGGGCAGTTCGCGTCGCGCCGGATGTTGAGCTTGCGAACCTCGGCATTAAGCGCGTTGTACAGCAAAAGCTTGCCGACAAGCGGCTGGCCTTTGCCTATAATCAATTTTATCACTTCCACGGCCTGCAGGGTTCCGACCACTCCGGGAAGAACGCCCAAAACACCGGCTTCCTGACAGCTTGGCACCATGCCGGGTGGAGGAGGCTCCGGGTACAGACAGCGGTAGCAGGGGCCTTCCTTCGGCTTGAAAACCGTCACCTGCCCGTCGAACCGGAATATAGAGCCATGCACGTTTGTCTTGTTCAACAGTATGCAGGCGTCGTTGACCAGGTAGCGGGTTGGGAAGTTGTCGCACCCGTCAACGATGATGTCGTAATCCTTGAATATGTCCATCACGTTGGAAGAGGAGAGGCGTTCGTTGATCGCCGTCACCTTCACGTCCGGGTTAAGGTTGTTGATGAACTGTTTGGCCGACTCCACCTTGAGAACGCCGATCTTTTCCGTGTTGTGGATGATTTGCCTCTGAAGGTTGGAAAAATCCACCTTGTCGAAATCCACGATCCCGATGTTGCCAACCCCCGCCGCCGCAAGATACATAAGGGCCGGGGAGCCAAGCCCGCCCGCGCCAAGGCATAAAACTCGCGCTTTGAGGAGTTTCTCCTGTCCGCCGCCGCCGACCTCCGGCAGGATGATATGCCTGCTGTATCGGTATATCTGCTCTTCGGTGAAGTTCATTTATCTGCCGCCAGCTATCGCGGGGATAACGGAAATGTCGTCCCCATCCTTTAACTGCGTTCCCTCTCCGCCAAGAAAGCGGATGTCTTCCTCGTTCACATAAATGTTGATGAATCTGCGAAGCGCCCCGCTATCGTCGTAGAGCCTCTCTTTAAAACCGGGGTATTGCGACTCCAAACCTACGAAAACGTCTTTTATCGTTCCGCCTTCGCCAGTAACCTCGCCCTTACCCCCGGTGAGTTTCTGCAATGGGGTGGGTATGCGTACTTTAACCTGTGCCATCTATCTTCTCAAGCTCCCTGTATCAAAGGTTCTTCTGTATCTCTTGGAAAACCGAAAGTTTCGGCTCTATCACTATTGGTTTGGCAAGCTTGCCGTCCACCGCCTCGATGGTTTTCAATCCCTGGCCGGTTATGGAGATGACGGTAAGCTCGTCTTTGCCTATCCTGCCCTGTTCCACCAGCTTTTTCGTCACCCCGACGGTGACGCCTCCGGCGGTCTCCGTGAATATCCCCTCGGTCCTGGCGAGAAGGGTCATCGCCTCCACTATCTCATCGTCGGTGACATCCTCGCCCCAGCCGCCGGTGTCCTTTGTGACTTTGATTCCATAAAACCCGTCCGCCGGATTGCCGATAGCTATGGATTTGGCGATGGTGTTGGGCTTTACGGGCTTAAAATCCGTCCGCCCGGCTTTTATCGCGCCGGTGACTGGGTTGCACCCGGTAGCCTGGGCCGCAAAAATCTTCGTTTTCACGGCGTCTATCAGGCCAAGATTCTCGAACTCCTTAAACGCCTTATATATTTTCGTGATAAGGCTGGAGCCTGCCACAGGCACAATCACGTTGTCCGGCGCGCGCCAGCCCAACTGCTCTGCTATTTCGTATCCGTAGGTTTTCGACCCGTCGCCGTAAAACGGGCGGATGTTTATGTTCACAAACGCCCACTTGAACACGGAAGCCAGCTCGGAACAGAACCGGTTGACGTCGTCGTAGGAGCCTTTGATGGCAACCAGTTTGGGATTGTAAATCGAAGTGCCCAATATCTTCCCCGCTTCCAGATCGTGGGGTATGAAAATATAGCTCTTCAACCCCGCGCTTGCGGCGTGGGAAGCGACCGAGTTGGCCAGATTCCCGGTGGACGCGCAAGCCACAGTGTCGTAACCGAACTCTATCGCCTTGTTCACAGCCACGGAGACGACACGATCCTTGAAGCTAAGTGTCGGATGGCAGACGGAGTCGTTCTTCAGGTAAAGGTTGTTCAACCCCAATGCGCGCCCAAGGTTTTTCGCGCGCACGAGCGGCGTGTAGCCGTTCTGAAGCCCGATAGTCGGCTCGCCGTCAATCGGGATAAGCTCCCGGTA
>JADGAO010000343.1 GCA_015231995.1 Nitrospinota bacterium
CCTTCTATCTCATCCTTGTTCAGGTCGTAACGGATGCGGTTGGTGAGATACTCGATGTTGCGTTCCGCCTCTTCATGGGTCTTGGCGCTCTGCCGCGCTATCAGGTCTATGTGGGTTTTTCCGACTTCCTTCGCCTCGGCCAACGCGGATATCGCCTGAGGCCACGTCATTCCATCCCGCGAACAGAGGACTGCGTGGACGAAGGGCCTGCCGCAATACTGAAACCACATTTCGCCCAGGTCGTGCGTGACGTATTTCTCGCGGTCTATCGAAAACGCGGAGTCGCCGATGATAAGCCCCGCGTCGGCGGAACGGAGCATCATCGCAGGGTCGGTCTCGCCCGCTATCGTGATGACATCCCTTTTGAATTTTTCTTTGAAAATTATTTTTAGCATCGCTACAGACGAGCTGGAACGCGGATCCACGCAAACGGTCTCCACGTCCTCTATCCCTCTTTCGGAAAAGAGCAGGACCGTGTCCACCCTGCCAAGCGACGCTATGCAGACGGCGGGGGAGATCACCGCGTCCGGTATTCTGGCATACTCGATGGACGGGATAAGCGCCATGTCCAGATTGCCTTCTGCGAAACGACGGGCCAGGTTTGCTGGAGTGTCCGTCACCAGCGCGAACGGCGTTTCCACAAGGCCGTGGCGGAAAGGGTAAAGGATTGGGAGCGAGTTCAAAAACTCGTGAATCCCCACTCTGGGGCGATCCGGGATTCTCATCATGCGTTCACCAGGTGATAGACCGTGTCCCGCTCCAGCGGGGTGCGTCCGGCCTCGATTATCAAACTCTCCAGCCTGCGTTTGGCCATCATCTGCGCCGTCTCCGCCCCGGCGGAATGGGTGATTCGCTCCTCCACCACCGTGCCGTCCATATCGTCGGCCCCGAAAGATAGGGATACCTGCGCCGTCTTCTCGCCGATCATAATCCAGAACGCTTTTATGTGCGGGAAATTGTCGAGCATTAACCGCCCCATCGCGATCATCCGCAAATCCATCTGCCCGGTCGTGCGAGGGAGCCTGCTGTAATCCGTGTTTTTCGGGTGGAACGCCAGCGGGATGAAAGTCAAAAACCCGCCGGTTTTATCCTGCAAAGCGCGGAGCCGGACGAGATGATCCACCCTGTCTTCGGCTTTTTCGATGTGGCCGTATAACATCGTGGCGTTGGAGTTAAGGCCCGCCTCATGCGCCGTTTCGTGGACGGACAGCCATTCGTTCCCGCTTATCTTCTCCGGGCATATCTTTTTACGCACACGGTCGGCGAATATCTCCGCCCCGCCGCCGGGCAACGAGCCTAACCCCGCAGACTTCAACTCCACCAGAACGTCCCGAACGGATTTGCCCGATATCTGCGCGAAATAGGCTATCTCCACCGCAGTGAACGCCTGAATGTGCGTGCCGGGAAACTCATCGTGCAATCTGCGGGTCATTTCCAGATAGTAGTCGTATGGCAGGGAAGGGTGCAACCCGCCGACGATGTGGAACTCCGAAAACTCCTGCCCGTCGTATTCGTGCGCGGCTTTCATGACCGCCTCAAGCGCCATCGTGTAGGCTCCGTCTTCTCCCTCTTTTCTGGAGAACGCGCAGAACTTGCATGTGTTCACGCAGACGTTGGTGTGGTTGATGTGGCGGTTGTTTATATAGTATGCGTTGTTGCCGTTTTTGCGTTCACGCACTACGTTGGCGAGCCAGCCCAGGCCGAGGATATCCCGTGTGCCGTCGAGCGTAAGCCCGTCGTCGAAGGAGAGCCTCTCGCCCGCCAGAACCTTTTCGGAAATTTTATTTAACGCCGGATCGGAAAATCTGAACATCGCAACACCATTTGAAACGGATGATTCGATTCTATCCGCGAAGGGTCGGTTTTACAAGGCGGGGGTGGCGTCTCCTGGCAGGGGAAGCTTTGCATAGCCCATCACGTTCGCAGTATTGTCATCCTGAGGGAGCTTTTGCGACAGAAGGATCGAAGTTGTCATCCTGAAGGAGTCCTCGACCGAAGGATCAAAGTATAATGGAATATTCCTTTTCGATAGATTCTTCGGCTTCGCCTCAGAATGACATAATGGCGTTCATCTCTGAGAACGAAGAACGCTCACGCCGGGCGGGAAACCCCCGCTCACTATCGTTCGCCGCCCCCTTGTCAGGGGGCCAAAGAACCCGCCCTCTACTCTTTTCCTCCGCCAGTCTTGACCGTCGTGGTGGACGCGGATTCGCTCCCGGAACTTTTGCTCTCCGAACTCTTGGTCTCCGAGCTTTCCTTCTTCCCTTCGGCGGAGCCGGATGAGTCTGAGGATTTCTCGGACGAC
>JADGAO010000344.1 GCA_015231995.1 Nitrospinota bacterium
GCCTCCCTGTCGTCGGGATGGATCAGCTCGACGATCGGGGTGGAAAGTATCTCCTGCTCGGTGTATCCGAGCGTAGTCTCCCACATGGGATTGATCTTCAAAAAATGTCCATCAGCCGACGCGATGCACACCATGTCGGGGACAAGGTTGAAGAACCGGCTCAATTCCTCCTCGGCCCGTTTGCGTTCGGTGATGTCGAGAATATACCCGTAGAGATGCGTTTGCGCGCTCTCCCCCCTCGGATAGAGCGTCGCTTCCTCGTAAACCACCCTCTCCATGCCATCGGGCAGGATTATCCGGTATTCGGCCTTATATAAATGCCCCTCGCTCTCCTGCGCCTTTCTGGTCTCTTCCACGACGCGCGCCCGGTCATCGGGATGGATCATGCGCAGGAAGAGTTCGACGGACATCTTTACTGACTGCGGTTCCAGCCCGAAAATCCGGTATGTCTCGTCGGACCATTTAAGTTCGCCGGTTTCAAAACTCTGCATCCAACTGCCCAGATGGGCGATCTTCTGGGTGTGCTCGAGCCAGTCCCTGAAATCCGCAAGCGCCGATTCCGCCTGTGTGCGCTCGGTGATGTCTTCGCCGGAAGAAAGGACGGCGACGACCTTTCCAGCGGCATCGCGCAGGAGCGCGTTGTGGAACGCGAGGATGCGTTCCCTGCCGTCGCTGGTCAGTATCCGGTTTTCATGATATTCGGACGGCGGGACATTCCCGTCCATCAACATGCAGAAAACCTGCTTTACCTCATCTACAACTTCTTTCGGCAGGTAACTCTCAAACCAGTTCCTGCCCAACGCTTCTTCTTGGGCGACATTCAATATTTCGCAACCACGGCGGTTGATCATCGTGATTTCGCCGGCCCGGTTCAAAGCGATTAGCATGACCCCGGCCACGTCAAGATATGTCTGGGCATCCTGTCTGGACTGAAGCAGGCGGCCCGCCGCCTCCATTTCCCTCTGTTTGAGGCGTGTGATGGAGATTGCGATGAACCCGCTGAGAAGAACGGCGATTAGCAACGCTATTTTATCTACGAAGATTTCGGCGTCGCCGGATATTATCGCTTTACGCGCTGTATCAAAAGCTTTATCCCTTGCGTATTTCTTGATCTCCAAATGGCTGGAAATGAGCTTTGCGATATGCCTGGAATTCCGCTCCATGACGGCCAGTACCGCTTCCTTGTTTTTGCCTTCTCGTATGGAGTTGACGACCTCCATCCGCAACGGCCGCCAGTCGAGGAATTCTTTCTGCGCCTCGACCGCAAGATACTTTCCTTGCGCTCCCGCCAGCAGGGTTTCGATAATTCCATATTCGTCCAGGGCTTTTTTCTCTTCGAGTTCTATATCGGCCAGGTTTTGGGCGATCGTCTTTTCATCGGGGAGGAGCATGATGGATTCCATGCTGTTTTGCATGGAGCTGACGCTGGAGCTGACGTTGACAAGCGAACGCAGGAGCGCAATTGGATGAGAGGTCAGCTCGTTGAGTATTTCATGTACGGCGTTGGCGTGTTTGTCGGCCTCTTGCATGGCCAGGTTGGTGGTGAGCACAAAGATGGCTATGACTGCGGCAAAGGCCGAGAGCAGGCCGTATTGAGTATGCCTTGGCATTGTTCCCCGCTTTCAGAACGAGCCTGAAGGTGACGCCTGTGTTAAGTATAGCCCATAGTCATGAGGAGCGTTCAACCCTCCGCCTTTTTCAAAGTGACGTCTATGGCGTAGTGAAGATAAACCTTCTCGCCAACCGGAACCCAATATGTTTCCCAGACGGTATCGCCGAGCTTAACCTCCTTCACCACCGGTTTTCCCGACGCGAGCGCATGGTCTGCCTCGCAGAAATGGCATTTCGTCCCGCCATCGGGAGCCTTGCCATGTTTCTCGAAATGATCGCGGTCTTCCTGCGGTATGGAGGCCAGCTTGCCGAAGGTGTCCCAGCAATTGGTTCCGGGAACCACCCCTATGCCGATGGCCGCCTGATTGGCCGCCAGAAGCACGCGGTCTTGATGAACAATCATCGCCGTATAGGGAATAGCTTCGAAAAGCGCCTTGTTGAGCGCCGGGCTTGCGAAAAGCTTTTCGGCCAGTTGGAGGTATTCTTTCTTTTTCGCTTCGGGAATCATGTTGCGTTCCTCGTCAATTGATATTCCCTACTGTTTAATGTAAGCCTTTTTCGGATTTAATCAAATGCTATACCCAAATTCTTCTGCAGGGCGACCCGGTCGGTCGCCCCTTGTAGATTATCTATCGGAGCTGTCTCCCAAATGCTCGGCGTGGGTGTTCTTCACCCCGCCGTCCTTAAGGAAG
>JADGAO010000345.1 GCA_015231995.1 Nitrospinota bacterium
GGCCACACCGTCAATACTAACGCGGCCTATCTGGCTCTGCAGTTGGAGGAGGTGGGCCTTACGCCCGACCGCATCCTGACACTGCGCGACGACGTGAAAACGCTGGCGGGCGAGATACGCAAAGCAGCGCTAGGCCATCGTGTCGCGCTGATAACCGGCGGGCTTGGGCCGACTCATGACGATGTGACCAAAACGGCTCTATGCGCGGCGTTCGGCGTCGGCCTAAAGCGCGACAACAAAATACTCAAGGCCGTGCAGGAGCGCTTCAAGCATATCAACCGCCCCATGGCTGTTATCAACGAGACGCAGGCGGACGTGCCGGAAACCTGCAAGGCCATCGTCAACAAACGCGGCACGGCGCCGCTTCTTTTTTTCGACACGGGGACCTGTCTTTTATTCGCCATGCCTGGCGTGCCGTACGAGATGAGATTCCTGATGGAAACGGAAGTCGTCCCAATACTCAAAAAACGGCTCCCGAAGCTTTCGATCCGGCGAGCCGTCATACGCACTGCGGGGATAGGCGAGTCGCGCCTGTACGAGATGATAGAAACGCAGGGGGGCGTTCCCGATGGGGTGGAACTGGCTTACCTGCCATCGCCGGGTCAGGTTGACCTGCGGATCACCGCGACCGGCGATAACGCAGAAGTCAGGCTTAAAAAAGCGGTCAATAAATTGATGAGTGTGGCCGGGCCATATTTTTTTGGTTCCGGTGAAACTACGCTGTCAGCGGCCATCGGGGAGCGGCTCGTCAAAAAGGGATTGATGTTGGCAATCGCCGAAAGTTGCACCGGAGGCAGGTTCGCGGCGCGGATAACGTCTGTTCCCGGCGCGTCGGATTATTTTATCGAGGGCGCGGTGACGTACGGCAACCAGGCTAAAATTAAACGGTTGGGCGTCAAACCCCAAACACTGCTAAAATACGGCGCAGTCTCCGCCGAGACCGCCAAAGAGATGGCTTTTGGAATATGCAGGACGTCGGGAGCGGACGTCGGCGTCTCAATCACCGGCATAGCCGGGCCGGGGGGCGGGACAAAGAAAAAACCGGTGGGTCTGGTTCACATCGGCATGTGCGTTGGCGGCGCTGTGGAGACGAAAAAGTTTACGTTCGGCCTGGACAGGGAAATGAATCAGGAACGCGCCGTGAAAGAAGCCTTGATTTGGCTTTGGGAGAAGGTGAAATGAGCGACAGGAAAACGATAATCGCCCCGTCCATTCTCTCCGCCGATTTCGGCAGGTTAGGGGAAGAAGTCCGCGCCGTGGAAGAAGCCGGGGCCGACTGGATACATGTGGACGTGATGGACGGCCATTTCGTGCCCAACATCACCATCGGCCCGCTGGTCGTCGAGGGTTTGCGAAAATACACCTCATTGCCGCTGGACGTGCATCTGATGATAGAAAACGCCGACAGGTACATCGGCGACTTCGCCTCCGCCGGGGCGGACATAATCACCGTCCACGCCGAAGCGTCCACCCATCTTCACCGCACCGTCATGGCGATAAAAGAGCTTGGCAAAAAAGTCGGCGTATCGCTCAACCCAGCGACAAGCGTTTCCGTTCTCGACCACATCCTGCGGGATTTGGATATGGTTCTGCTGATGTCGGTCAATCCCGGTTTCGGCGGGCAGGTTTTCATCCAAAGCTCGCTGGCCAAAGCCAGAAGCGTCAAGGCTATGATAGACGGGTTGGGCCTTCCGATAGACATCGAAATGGACGGGGGGGTAAAACCATCGAACTCGGCGCAGGTGTTGGAATCCGGAGTTAACGCGCTGGTGGCCGGGTCGGCTATCTTCAAGAGCGCAAACTACCGCAAGACGATAGCGGAGTTGCGCGGCTGACGTTATTGCGAGCCTTTCGATGGGTTCAGGTAAACTCCGTGAAGAATCTATCTTACTTTGATCCTGCGGTCGCCAGGACTCCATCAGGATGACAAAATATGTAAATCGGTTGTTTATGCAAAGGTCTTCAGCATTCACTCTTCATTTGATGTAAACGTCTTGAATTAAGACGGACAAATGTCCGGTTTGCATACAAGTTCAATTCTGCTTTTCACCTACAGCGGTGTAATATCTTATTTTTCAACGATGGCATCATATTTGCTTTTACTTTTATCAGGGTTAGACGTTAACCATCCCTCTTTTTTGCTCCCTCCGGCCGCCGGATGTATTGTGGCGATCTTCCGGTGGCCGGGTGGGGGCATTTCGCAAAGAAAGCTTTGCATAACCCATCACGTAGCAATATTGTCATTCTGAACCCTTCGAAGGACTCAGGGTAAACTCCGTGAAGAATCCATC
>JADGAO010000346.1 GCA_015231995.1 Nitrospinota bacterium
ACTTTGATCCTTCGGTCGAGGACTCCCTCAGGATGACAAAATATGGAAATCGTTTACAAGAGAAGCAATTCCCTTTTCAACCCCTGAATCCGGGCTTACTGAATGGCGTCCTGTCTGGTTCCTTTTTCTAGCCAAGCCTCTATGGCGTCAGCCTGCGCCCTTTTCTCTTTCTCTTCGGCGGTGGATTCTTTCATCTCGGCGAGAGACTTTTTATTCCCCATCCTGATGTCCCGCGCCACTTTGCGGCGGGCTTTGTCGCGATCCTTGGGTTCGTTAAAATCCAGATCGTTTATCGGGGTGTCAAGCTTCCAGTTGGTTTCTTCATTGACCGTCGTAATTACGGCTGTGGAACTGGTGGCGGTGGATTTTGGGGAATTATCAGGTTTTCCCTTGGCGTGGCTTGGTTCTTCCTTGCCATGCTTTGGCTCTTCTTTTTTCGGTTCTTCTTTTTTATGCGCTTCTTTTTGGGGTTCTTCCCGTTGCTGTCCGGCGGTTTCCCCACCCTGGCCCTTGAAGAGCAAATAATAGGCTCCAACGCCAACCCATATGACCATTACGAGCGAGGTTACTGCGACAATAGCCTTTTTCATGAGGCCGCCAGATTATGTTGCGTCAGAGAAACAGGGCTTTCCATACATTCGATTCTACCAGAATGGCGGGCAAGTAGCTGTCATTCTGAACCCTTCGAAAGACTCAGGGTAAACTCCGCGTAGCGCAGTGAAGAATCTCAATGAAAAACAAAACAATCAGGAGCCAAAGCGTTTTCAGCTTCGGAATTCGAAATTATGCGATTGTTTGTTTCCGCAAACGCGGTCACACCTTGATTTTCGGCGAATCGGGAATATAATAACTCGCTTGGGCGGCTTCCGCGGTCGCCTATGTTTTTTTGGAGCCGAAGTGGCGGAACTGGTAGACGCGCACGATTCAGGGTCGTGTGTCCTTACGGGTGTGGGGGTTCGAATCCCCCCTTCGGCACCATTTTAGTTTCCAGCGCATCCGAAAACTGGCGCGGGGAATTTCCCGCCGTCCCATGCTTAATCCCACGCCTTAAAAGGGTGGAGCCAAACTAAAGCAGGCCATCATGGACAAAAAGGTGATCGCCAGCGTCCTGGACGATTTGGGCGCGTTGATGGAACTACTCGGTGAAAACCCGTTCAAGGTACGCGCCATCCTCCATGCCGCCCGCGCCGTGGAGACGTTCACGGGCGATCTCAAACAGCTTGCGGACGAAGGACGCCTCACCGAAATAAAAGGCGTGGGCGAATCCATCGCTGGCAAAATAAATGCTCTCCTCAACACCGGCTCCCTGCCGGAGCTTGAAGAATTAAAATCGAAGATTCCCGCAGGGGTTTTCGAAATGCTCAAGATTCCCGGTCTCGGCCCCAAACGCGCAAAGGCGTTATGGCAGAATCTCGGCGTGACGACAGTGCGCGAGCTGGAATACGCCTGCAACGAAAACCGTCTGCTGGAGCTTGACGGGTTCGGCGCGAAAAGCCAGGAGAACATACTCAAAGGCATCAACACGCTTCACAAGTTCGCCGGGCGGAGGTTGCTTTCCGAAGGGATGGGCGCGGTGGAGCCGTTGATCGAATGGGTGCGCGAGTCGCCCGCCGTCATCCGGGCGCAGATAGCGGGGAGCGTGCGCAGGGGGCTTGAGACGGTTAAAGATATAGACATCGTAGCCTCCTCCGCCGATCCTGAGAGCGTGATGGAAAGGTTCGTCGCCGCGCCGGGAGTGATTGACATCATCGCCCGTGGACATACCAAAACCAGCGTGCGGCTGGAATCGGGATTTCAGGCGGACATCCGCGTTGTGACGGACGAGCAGTTCCCGTTCGCCCTCCATCACTTCACAGGTAGCAGGGAACACAACACCCTCATGCGTTCCCTCGCCAAAACGATGGGTCTCAAGATGAACGAGTATGGCCTTTTCAAAGGCGAACATAGCCTGAACCTTGCCAGCGAGGAGGAGATTTTCAAGGCGTTGGGGTTGTCGTATATCCCGCCGGAGATGAGAGAGGGTTTCGACGAGGTGACTCTCGCCGGTGAAGGTAAGATACCGACGCTTATCGAGGAGGCGGACATCATCGGGCTCTTCCACGTCCACACAGACAAAAGCGACGGAGTGGACACGCTGGAGGTTATGGCGCAGGAGGCTATACGGCTCGGCTACAAATACATGGGAATTTCGGATCATTCCAAATCGGCGGCTTACGCGGGCGGGCTTTCCGTTGACTCGTTAAAACGACAGGTTCGATGAGCGCGCGTGGCTCAAAAAAATGGGACTGATCTACTAAAAA
>JADGAO010000347.1 GCA_015231995.1 Nitrospinota bacterium
GAAACGTAGTCATACACGAATATGATGGAGTTGATCTGAATATAATATGGAATACCGTCATCCATAAACTTCCAGAAGTTGTGGCAGAGTTGGAGAAGGTTTTGGGCGGGAAAAGTGGCGGATAGCCACGCAATGTCATCGTGGATGGATTGGGATGATAAACAAAATCACGCATGTTGAGGGGTGATGGGCGGACGGCTGGCGGTTGTTGAAAAAAAGATTATCGAGCGCATAGCCGCCGAAATTGGGCGCAAGTTCAATCCGGAAAAGGTCGTGCTATTCGGTTCATACGCTTATGGTTCGCCGACCAGTGACTCCGATATTGATATGCTAGTGATTCTGCCGTTTAAGGGCAAGGGCTCTAAAAAAGCCATAGAGATATTGGAGGAGGTGAACCCCGATATCCCACTGGAATTGATCGTGCGGACGCCAGAGGACGTGAAAAAAAGGCTGGGATGGAACGACTTTTTCCTGCGCGAAATACTGGATAAGGGAAAAACGCTTTATGAATCCGCTCGTAAGTGAGTGGATCGAGAAGGCGGAAGGCGATTTCGCCACAGCTGGAAGAGAATTGCGCGCAAGAAAATCTCCCAATTACGATGCGGTATGTTTTCATTCACAGCAGTGCGCCGAGAAATATTTAAAGGCGATTTTGCAGGAATCCAACATATTGTTTGGCAGAACACATAATCTGACATCATTATTGGATATTCTGGTTACGGGAAGGGAAAGGTTGGAGTACTTAAGGCCGCTTTTGCTTAGATTGGGCGAATACGCAGTGAACGTGCGATACCCAGGCGAGATCGCTGACCGTGACTCAGCGAAGGAAGCATTTGGTATTTGCCGCGATTTACGCGAGCAGGCGCAAGCTGTTTTAAAGGTTTCCAAGTCCAAGCAAGTGAAAAGTTCTGAACGAAAGAGATGAAAGCTACTGACAATCAGGTTGGCGAAGTCGTTGAGATAATCGTCAGGGAAGCTATGCCCGAACAGATCATTCTTTTCGGCTCTCACGCCAAAGGCGCCGCCACGGATGAATCCGATGTTGATCTGCTGGTTGTGGAATCCGGGGAATTCGGGCCGGGGAAAAGCCGCCGAAAGGAGCTTGCGAGATTGTCAAAGGCGGTCGCAAGATTTCAATTTCCAATAGACATTCTGCTTTACTCTAAGACGGAAGTGGAGCGCTGGAAACATTCACTCAACAACGTCGTAGCCCACGCCATCCGTGAGGGTAAGGTAGTGTATGAAAGACATTGAACATGCACGGATGATGCTGGAGCGTGTCGCTCATTGGGGTGTTGTTCACCCTAATGTCCTATGAGGTTAGTTAAAGAAAAATGGGAACCTCGCCTGTGCTAACAAAATGGATTAAATGGCTAGATGTCATTAAAGCTGAAGTGCAACAGGAACTGGTTTTGCCAAAGCACACATTCTCGGAAATACAGGGGATAATCAAAGCCAATCCTAAACTGCAACAGCAAAACTATTTCTATCGTTATCTCGCCCGTACCTATATATCTCATATGTTAATGGGGGTGCGCCGACAGACAAAAATAGGTAAGGACAGCATTTCCTTTGCACGTCTTTTACAGGAAATGATCGACAACTCACAAATCATATCAAGAGAATATTATGTCGGTCTTTATAAAGACACGGAAGCCCAAGTAGCAAAAAGTTTTGCAGACAACGATTTTAATAAATTCGCTGATCCGGGTTTCTCCCATATCAAGCCAAGCCTTATCTGCGATGATTTGACAAAACTTCGATCTGTGGCCAAGCGATGTGAAAAATATGCAGACAAAAGAATTGCGCATTGGGACAAAAGCCCACCGAAAGAGATTCCGACGTATAACGAACTTGATGACGTTGTTGAATTATTAGACAAATTGTATGCTAAATATGCCCAACTCTTTCACGGTAGTAGCGCACAATCCTTGTTGGGAACTTTTCAGTATGATTGGAAGTCGATATTTTATATCCCCTGGATTTCTAATGTAAAAACAGGTGAGGCCATGGCTACTGATGTGCAGTTCAATTCCTCGATGATTCACGTTCGGCTTCTGGATGGACGTGTTATAAGCGCACCACTTGAGTGGTATTCTAAATTACGCGATGCAACGGATGAACAACGAGCCAATTGGCAAATCATTGGTGAAGGTGTTGGCATCCATTGGGAAGATATTGACGAGGATATATCTGTCGCTTCTATATTAAACGGATAATCGGATTTTGGAGTTATAGGTTGTCAAACATAAAAATCGGCACTCGCGTCAGCCCTCTTGCCCTGTGGCAGGCGGAATG
>JADGAO010000348.1 GCA_015231995.1 Nitrospinota bacterium
CACAGACATCATCGGCTCTTGACTCCACCGGCAACTTCTGGGAATATCCCTTAGGCGCAATGTCATAGCTTAAGCTTGGTATATTCAGAAACGTCTGACGTAAATAAACCGTTTTCGCAAGGATGAGCATGTCGAAAGACTCCTTGATCGCCGAGTTCTGGGATTTCCTTAAAGTAAGGAAAAAATTCTGGCTGGGACCAATAATTTTAATCCTCCTGCTACTTGGGGCTTTGATAGTTTTCACCGAAGGTTCGGCCTTGGCCCCGTTTGTGTACACCCTGTTTTAAATAGTACAGGGAAAGGGTTTTCCATAATATAAATGGCCCAGTACATCCTTGGGATTTCCGCGTTCTATCACGATTCAGCCGCGGCGTTGATTCGGGACGGGAAAATTGTCGCCGCTGTCCAGGAAGAACGGTTCACCCGCAAAAAGCACGACCCGGATTACCCACTGAACGCCGTTAATTTCTGCCTGGCCGAGGCTGGGATAACGGCCAGCGACCTTTCCTGCGTCGCCTTCTACGACAAGCCGTGGATAAAGTTTGAACGGATTCTGGAAACGTACATCGCCTACGCTCCGTCCGGAGTCAGTTCGTTTTTGAAGGCGATGCCGCTATGGCTTAAAGAGAAGCTCTGGATGCGGGATCATCTACGAGAGAAGCTTGGCGGATATGAGGGGCGTATGGTTTTCCCGGAACATCATGAGTCCCACGCGGCGTCGGCGTTTTACCCGTCGCCGTTCGATTCTTCAGCGATCATTGCCGTGGACGGAGTAGGGGAGTGGACGACCACTTCCATCGGCATGGGGAATGGAAACGGCCTTGAGCTGATTTACGATATAAATTTTCCTCACTCGCTTGGGCTTCTCTATTCCGCGTTCACATATTACACGGGGTTCAAGGTCAACTCCGGCGAGTATAAAGTCATGGGGCTTGCCCCCTACGGCGAGCCGAAATACGCGAAACTGATTTTCGACAATCTGATAGACCTCAAGGGAGACGGTTCGTTCAAACTGGACATGAGTTATTTCAACTACTGCGCCGGGTTGACGATGACGTCGGAAAAATTCCACAACCTATTCGGCGGGCCGCCTCGCAAACCGGAGTCGCCTCTTGCCCAGAAAGAGATGGACCTTGCGCGATCCGTTCAGGTCGTCACCGAGGAGGCCATGTTACGAATGGCCCGTCACGCCAGAAAGGTAACAGAGAGCGCTAACCTGTGTCTTGCTGGCGGGGTGGCGTTGAACTGCGTGGCGAACGGATTGATACACCGGGAAAAAATATTCGACAACATATGGGTTCAGCCTGCGGCCGGCGACGCCGGGGGCGCGCTTGGCGCGGCGCTTGTGGCGTGGCACAAGGTGGATGGGCAACCAAGGAAAACCGACGGACGCGATTCGATGCGAGGGTCATATCTGGGGCCGGAGTATGCCGACGACGCGATAGAAAAATTTCTTAAAGAAAAAAACGCGCCGTATCGCAAAACCTCGTCGCCATCCGCGTTGGCCAAAGAAGTGGCAAGCCTTATCGCAAACGAAAAAGTGATAGGTTGGTTTTACGGCCACATGGAGTTTGGCCCCCGCGCTCTTGGAGCAAGAAGCATCATAGGCGACGCGCGTTCGCCGAAAATGCAGTCCATCATGAACCTGAAGATAAAATTCCGGGAGTCGTTCCGTCCATTCGCCCCATCAGTGTTGAGGGAGAAGGTTGACGACTATTTCGAGTATGGCGCGGATAGTCCGTACATGCTGATGGTGGCGCCGGTGCGTCAGGAGCGGCGTTTGATGATGACGCAGGATCAGGAACGGTTGTTCGGGATAGAGAAACTCAATGTCCCACGATCCGGCGTTCCGGCGATAACACATGTGGATTATTCCGCCCGGTTACAGACCGTGGACGCGCAGACAAACCCCGCGTATCACGCGCTGATCTCGGAGTTCGACAAGCTGACCGGATGTCCCATGATAATCAACACCTCGTTCAACGTGCGCGGCGAGCCTATCGTCGGCTCCCCGGAAGACGCGTACAGATGTTTCATGCGCACGGATATGGATCATCTTGTTTTAGGGTCTTTCATTCTCGACAAAACCGCCCAGCCCGCCCTTGAAGGCGACACGGACTGGCGCAACGAATTCGAGCTGGACTGATGGCGATAGGCGAAAGCAAAAAAGAAGTCCGCACGACCTGGATAGGGTTCACCGTCATTTTCGGCGTGTTGGGCGCGATCCTCTGGTGGCGCGAGCGCGGTTCGTA
>JADGAO010000349.1 GCA_015231995.1 Nitrospinota bacterium
CGCCTTTGTTGTCATTGCGAGCGATAGCGAAGCAATCTCGCCTAACTTCGGTTTTCGGCGCAAAGCCAATTCCATCCCCCCAAAAATCTCCTCCCAGTAGCGATGATAGGCAAAAGCGGCGGGATTTAAAAACGCCAGCGGGCGTCAATTCCGAAATTTTTCAAATCCCGGTGGCTGGCGCGCCGCCCCGGTTTTTCTCCTTGATTCTGTTTTTGACGTCCTCAAGCTTCTTTTCAACCGGAGTCCGATCCAATTCGCGTTTATCTTCCGACTCGGCGCGGAGCGACCGCTCATACGCGTCCTTCGCTTTTTCGTTGTCGCCTAGCGATAGATAAATGTCGCCGAGGTGTTCGAGCACGGTTGGATCGGGCGGAATGGCGCGCACGGCGATAAGCATCTTATCCAACGCTTCCTTGCGTTTGCCCTGTTTGAAGTATATCCACCCGATGGAGTCTATGAAATAACCGTTCTCCGGCTCCAGCGTGATGGCCCTGTTGAGGTACTGCTCCGCCTCGGACAGGTTTAATCCGCGTTCGGCGTACATGTAGCCGAGGTAGTTGAGCGCGTTGGAGTTGTTGGGGTTCAATTCGATGGCCTTTTTCATGGCCGCCATGCACTTTTCGTATTCCCCCTTTTTCTCGTACACGGCGCCGAGGTGGAAGTGATACTTGTCGTCGGCGGGGTTTAGCTCTATGGCGCGGGAGAAGGCCTTGACGGCCTCGTCGCTCCTGTTAAGCTTGTTCAGAAGAAGGCCCGTGAAATAATGCAGGTCGGCGGAGGCCGGATCGGCGTCGGACGCCTGCTTTGCGTAGTCGAGGCTTTTTTCCGTTTTGTCGGAACGCTCGTAAAGCTCGGCTATCTTCAACAAAACGTCGCGTTTGGACTCCTCGCCGCCCTCCATCGTTTTCCACATCTCGATGGCCTCGTCGTAAAGCTTGAGCCTCTCGAATATCGTGGCGATATAGACGGCCACGCGGGGGTTGCCCGGGTCCTTGGCCCGCACCATCTGAAACTCGGAAAGAGCCTTATTGTAAATTTCAGGGTCGCCGCTCATTTCCGCCTGGCGAAGGTAGGTTATCCCAAGCTTGTAATGGACGTTCATGTCTTCGGGCGACTGGGCCGAGAGATTTTTGTACTGGTCAATCGCCGATCCGTAAGACTCCTGGGCCAGGTATAGGTCGGCGAGCTTCTGGTTCATCTCCTCGTCGTTGGGATGGATTTTGAGGTAATTCTTGTAAACCTCGATGGATTTGGCAGGTTTCTTCAACGCCAGATAGGTCAACGCCAGCCCTTCGTGCGCCTTCTGGTTGGACGGCGACGCGGCGATCATGGTTTTGTACAGTTTCTCGGCTTCGTCGAAACGCTCCATCTGTATAAAGACCCGCCCTTTGTAATACTGCCCGAGGTGATCGCCGGGGAACATTTCGTCGTATTTCTCGAGCGTTTCGAGCGCCTCTTTGCTCTGTTTGTTCGACAGCTGTGATATGGCCGTATAAATCCACGCGTCTTTACGTTCCGGCTCCAGCTCCACTATCTTTGCGAAACTTTTGGCGGCCTCGGCGAACTGGCCGGAACTGGACTGGACGGAGGCCAGGATCACGAGGCAGGGCAGATATTCCGGGTCCACCGCAAGGGCGCGTTTCGCAATGGCGACGGCTTCTTCCACCTGTCCCATCCGAAGCAGGAGGCTAGCGGCGCGTTCGTAGCCCTGCAGTAACCATTTGTCTTCGTCAACGGCCTGCTGATAACCTTTAAGAGCTTCCTTGTACAACCCCTTCCTTTCGGCCAGCAGGGCCTCCAGATAGAGATGATACGACTTTGAACGGTTCATCTCCGGCGCGTTGGAGGGTTTTTCCTTTTTGACTGCGGGTTTGGCGACCGCCGGTTTTTTCCCCTCCGGCGCGGGCGGCGTGGCCTTCTGCGAGTGATGAGGCGAGACAGCCTTTTCGGTTTTTGCGGACGGGACGGAAGGTTGTTGAGCCGTTGCGCAAGACATAATCGCCGGGGCCAGGAGGGCCAGCAGTAGATAGAACCTGATTCTCATTGGTTTTTTTCTTCAACAAGCGTCATTCTGGACGTCAAAAACGCGAAAACTCCCCCGTATTTCCAGTAAATCACGAAAACCGCGATTTCCACGAATGCCGACAGACCGCCGGAACCTGTTGTCAGCCGGTAAATCCGTCAACGGCGGGGGGCGCGTTTCTGCTCGCAAACAATATTTTTGAGCATAACTCTTTTAAGGGCCGAACG
>JADGAO010000034.1:0-5867 GCA_015231995.1 Nitrospinota bacterium
AGGATGAACAAATATTTCCCAAAACTCTGCCCTCCATACTGCGGGATGGAGATCAACTTCCGGCGTATCCGCTCCAACCCGCTCATCACCGTGCACACCCTTTCCGAAGTCACAAAGATAGAAGGCGAACGCGGCGACTTCACCGTCACCGTCAAAACCGCTCCGCGTTATATAAATAATAAATGCACGGCCTGCGACGATTGCGTCAAGGTATGCCCGGTGGAACGACGCAACGTTTTCAACGCGGGCATGAGCGCTACACGGGCCGTTTATCTGCCCCACCAGATGGCCTTCCCGATGAAGCATGTCATAGACATGAATGTGTGCAAGGGCGAAGCGTGCGGGGAATGCGTGAAGGTGTGCAAGTACGGCGCGGTGGATTTGAAAATGGCTGAATCCACAACTACGATCAAAGCCTCCGCCGTGGTGTACGCCACCGGGTGGAAACCGTACGACGCATCCAAAATCGAAAACCTCGGTTACGGCAAAATCAAAAACGTCGTCAGCAATGTGGAGATGGAGCGGATTGCGGCCTCCAACGGCCCGACAGACGGCAAGATTCTCCGCAGGGACAACGGAGCTCCGGTTAAGACCGTCGCGTTCGTCCAGTGCGCCGGGTCGAGGGACGAAAACCATCTGCCCTATTGCTCCTCCATCTGTTGCATGGCCTCACTCAAACAGGCGACGTATGTGCGCGAGCAATACCCGGACAGCGAGGTTTACATTTTTTACATAGACCTTCGCGCTCCGGGCAAGTATGAGGATTTTTACAAAAAGATTTCCGCAGACCCGAAGGTGAAACTTATAAAAGGCAAAGTCGCCAAGGTCGAGCAGGCGGAGGACGGCCGAGCCGTCGTCACCGCAGAGGACATGATGAACGGCGAAAAGATACGCGTCGCCTGCGATCTCGTGGTGTTGGCCACCGGAATGGAGCCGACTATGAAAGACGGCCCCGGCGTGGACGTGAACGGCTTTATGCCCGACGACGTGATGACCCGCTCAGGCGTTTTGTCTGCTGGCGTGGCGAAACGCCCAACGGACGTGACCACTTCGATACAGGATTCCACGGGCGCCGCGCTAAAGGCGATCCAGTGTTCGGTCGGGAGATGACGACGATGGTTGACGAAGCAAAACCAGTGAAGACCGGCGTTTATATCTGTTCCGGTTGCGATATCGGCGCGTCGGTGGATATCGAACAGTTAAAGAAAGTCGCCGTCTCCGAAGCTAAAGTACCGGTCTGCAAAACCCACGAGTTCTTTTGCGGGGCCGACGGCGTAGGCGTTATCAAGAACGACATCGTCACCGACGGCGTTAACCGCGTCGTCATCGCGGCCTGCTCCGGCAGGGTGAATTATGACGTGTTCGATTTTGGCGAAGACCTCATGCTGGAACGGGTGGATTTGCGCGAGAAAGTCGCGTGGAGCCACGAGCCGAATCACGAAGACACACTTATGCTCGCGCAGGATTATCTGCGGATGGGCATCGCCAAGATGAAGAGCATGGAGCCGGTTGTTCCCACGCTCGACACGATGGACGAGACGATTCTCGTCATCGGCGGCGGAGTGACCGGCATTACGGCGGCGCGCAACGCGGCCTTGGCCGGACATCGGGTTCATCTCGTCGAGAAAACCGCCCGGCTTGGCGGATGGGCCAACGCTTTTTCGCGCACACTGCCGAAGAAATCGCCATTCACCACGCCGGAAGAAAACGATATCGCACAAAGAGCGCGTGAGGTCGAGACAGACCCATTCATCACCATCCATCTGAACACGACCATCAAATCCATCGCCGGCTCTCCGGGCATGTTCGACGCGACGCTTCTTAATGGGAAGGAAATCACAGTCCGCGCAGGCTCCATCGTAATGGCCACCGGCTGGAAGCCTTACGACATGTCGAAGTTGGCTCATCTTGGCGCGGGACTGCCGGATGTCGTCAGCGCCGTGGAGTTCGAGCAGATGGCGGCGGGCGGCTCTATCAAACGCCCATCCGACGGGAAGCCAGCCACGCGCGTGCTGTTCGTCCAATGCGCCGGGTCGCGGGATGAAAACCACCTGCCCTACTGTTCGTCGGTATGTTGTTCCGTGTCGCTCAAACAGGCGGCCTATGTGCGCCAGAGCGACCCGGACGCCACGGCCACCATCGTCTACAAAGACATGCGAACGCCCGGCGAGATGGAGCTTTTCTACAAACAGATTCAGCAAGACCCCGGCGTGTTCATGACCAAGGGCGACGTCCGCAAGGTCGAGCGGGAGGGGGATGAGCTGATAGTCACGGTGGATAATTCCCTCTTGGGCGGCTCCGTGAAAATGGCGGCGGACATGGTTGTGCTTGCGACGGGGCTTGTCCCGACGACATACGACCCGACGGTGACAGTGGACAAACCCGCCGACCAGATGACCGACCGCGACAAATTCAAAGTCGGCAAAGCCCCGATATTGAACCTGACCTACCGCAAGGGTTCGGAACTTCCCGATCTAAAATACGGTTTTGCGGACTCGCATTTCATCTGCTTCCCTTACGAGACACAGAGGACGGGGATATACGCCGCCGGATGCGTGCGCCACCCCATGGACATGAGCACAGCGATAAACGACGCGGCTGGAGCGGCGTTGAAAGCTATCCAGTGCATAAAGCTCGGCGCGCAGGGGAAGGCCGTCCATCCGCGCGCAGGCGACCAGAGCTACCCGGAGTTTTACCTTCACCGATGCACGCAGTGCAAACGGTGCACGGAGGAATGCCCCTTCGGGACGCTCGACGAAGACGAAAAGGGAACGCCAAAACCAAACCCAACCCGATGCAGACGATGCGGCGTGTGCATGGGCGCGTGCCCGGAGCGGATAATAAACTTCAAGAACTACTCCGTGCCGATGATCGCCTCGATGATAAAGTCCATGGAGATACCGGACGAATTTTCCGGCAAACGCAGGGCCATCGCCTTCATTTGCGAAAATGACGCGATGCCCGCCGTGGACATGGCCGGGATCATGCGCCTCAAATACGACCCGGAGATCCGCGTCATCCCCCTGCGATGCCTGGGTTCGCTCAACCTTGTATGGATAGCCGACGCGCTATCGGCCGGGGTGGACGGGATACTGATGGTCGGTTGCAAACACGGCGACGACTACCAGTGCCATTTCATCAAAGGGTCGGAGCTTGCCAACTACCGCATGGGCAAGGTGCAGGAGACGCTCAGCAGGATGATGCTCGAGCCGGAGCGGATACAGGTGGAGTCGCTTGCGATAAGCGAATATCAGCGGCTACCGGAGATAATAAACAAATTCATGGCGGCCTTACGCGCCATGGAGCCGAACCCGAACAAGGGATTCTAGGAGGCGAAAACCACGAATATGGAGGATATCGAAGCCACGACAATAAGGCCCAGCGCCGGGTTCGCCAGGAGGATCATCGAGAACGGCGGCGAGACGCTCAAGAAATGTTTCCAGTGCGGCAACTGCTCGGTGGTGTGCGAGATATCGCCGGACAACGAGCCGTTCCCGCGCAAAGAGATGATCTGGGCGCAGTGGGGGCTTAAAGACAAGCTCCTCGCCGACGGCGACGTGTGGCTGTGCCACCAGTGCAACGACTGTTCCACCCACTGCCCGCGAGGGGCGCGGCCCGGCGACGTGATGGCGGCCATACGCAACATCAGCTTCTACCAATACTCCACATCGCCGGTCATGGCCCTGCTGATGTCAAAGCCTTCGTATCTGGCGGTCCTTCTGCTTGCGCCAGCCGCGCTGATATTCGGTTTCATCAATATCGCGGCCAAAAAGGGCTTCATGGACATCAAGCCCATGCAGTACATAAACATGATGCCGGAAAAGGCGATAGACCTCGCCTTCATCCCGGCTATTATTTTCTCGCTCGGCGCGGCGTATTTGAGCGTCAAAAGCTTTTGGCGCGCCCTTAACGCAAACAAGCCAGCGTCCGCCCCCGTCATGCCCGCCATAATCGAAGCGGCCATCGGGGTTCTGCGCCATGAGAAGCTGAGGAAATGCATAACCAACGCGCCCCGCGCCACGTCGCACCTGTTGACGATGTACGGGTTCATCGCGCTTATGGCCACCACCTCGATGGTCGCCATGCTCTACTGGGCGCATGTCTTTGGCGTTATCGGGTTCGAGTATCACGAGATCGGGCTTTCCCATCCGGCGCGTCTTGTAGTCAAGCTCGTAGGCAACGTCGGCGCGATAATGGCCGTGACCGGGGTAACGCTGATAATCATGCGCCGCTACGGCGCGGAGGGAAACAAGGCGGGCGTCACCGGCTATTACGACAGCCATTTCATATTCATCCTCTACGTGGCGATAATCACCGGGATGCTGGCGGAGCTGTTCCGCGTGGCGGACATACCATCTCTGGGTTTCGGCGTGTACTACATACACCTCGTGTTCGTGCTTTCCCTTCTGGCTTACGCGCCGTTTTCCAAATTTGCGCACCTGTTATACCGCTTCACCGCGCTTGTCCACGCAAAGATGACACAACGCGACCGCGCTCGGACGACTGCGGCCAATTAAGGCAAAACACGGAGGGCTGTTGATATGGGCAGGCTTGTAAACCCGCATGGCGGATCGTCCTTAAAACCATTATTGCTCGAAGGCGAAGCGAGGGCCGAGCAGATGGCGAAAGCGGGACGGCTCAACAAAATCGTCATGACGTCCCGCGAGACTTCCGACCTTATCATGCTGGGTATCGGCGCGTTCACGCCCCTCACCGGTTTCATGACACGCGCGGACTGGGAGGGGGTTTGCGACGGATACAAAACCGCGTCGGGCGTTTTCTGGCCCATTCCGATAACCCTCTCGGCGGAGAAGGGCGTAGCGGACACCGTCAAGACAGGCGAGGAGATAGCCCTGATTGACGGCGAGACCGGCCAGATTATGGCCACGATGACAGTGACGGAGAAGTACGCCATAGACAAAGCCCACGAGTGTATGGCGATATTCAAAACCACGGACATGGAGCATCCCGGCGTCCAAAAAGTAATGGCGCAGGGCGATGTAAACATTGCTGGGCCGGTTCGTGTGCTGTCGGAGAGCTACTACCCTGAGATGTTCAAAGGCGTTTACATGCGCCCGTCCGAAACGCGCAAAGCCTTCGAAGAGCGCGGCTGGAGCACGGTTGCGGCTCTTCAACTGCGAAACCCCATGCACCGCTCCCACGAGTATCTGGCGAAGATAGCCATCGAGGTCTGCGACGGGCTTCTCATACACCAGCTCGTCGGCAAACTCAAAGCCGGTGACATACCGGCGGAAACTCGCGTGCGCGCCGTCAACGCGCTGGTGGACGGATATTTCGTCAAGAACACCGCGATCCAGGCGGGTTACCCTATGGAGATGCGTTACGGCGGCCCGCGAGAGGCGCTGTTGCACGCAGTGTTCCGGCAGAACTACGGATGTTCGCACCTCATCGTTGGACGCGACCACGCAGGTGTCGGCAACTATTACGGCCCGTTCGACGCGCACAAGATATTCGACGAGATACCAAAAGACGCGCTGGAACTGAAGCCGTTGAAGATAGACTGGACGTTCTGGTGTTTCAAATGCGACGGCATGGCCTCCGCCCGCACATGCCCCCATGAAGGGAAAGACCGGCTCCTGCTCTCCGGCACGATGTTACGCAAAACCCTTTCCGAAAATGGCGATGTCGCCAAGGAGTTTTCGCGCCCCGAAGTGCTTGCGATATTGCAGGAGTATTACCGGAGCCTTGAAGAGAAGGTGGAGATAAAGTTGCATCGCGGAGCGACGGGGTAGGGGTGACTCCTTTCATGCACCATCCTTCACCCTCCCTTTAGAAAGGGGAGGTGGCCCGAAGAACCGGAGGGGTTTAATTTGCTTTCAATCTTGTGGGATAAAGTTAAACCCCCT
>JADGAO010000034.1:5964-14148 GCA_015231995.1 Nitrospinota bacterium
AATGAAAGACCTTCTCGCAAAACCGGCTGTGAAAATCGTGATGATCCTTGCGGGGATCGCGCTCTTTTTCTGGTTCGTGTACGCGGCGAGGGTTGCGTTATACCCGTTCATCATCGCCCTGGCTTTCGCATACATCCTCGACCCGGTGGTGGACAGGATGGAAAAAACCGGCCTGGGCAGGACTTCGTCCGTCGTCATCCTTCTCGGCGTTTTTTTCGCCATCCTCATCCTGGCGATCGCCCTGCTCATCCCGATAATCGTGGGCCAGGTGGAAGCGATGGTCAACAACGTCCCGCGCTACGCCGAACTGGTGAAAGAAAAAGCCATGCCGATAATCGAACGTATCCCGGAGATGGATCGGGCCAAGGTGGAGGAATCGGTCAAACAGGCCATGGCGGCGCTTGGCGACATCCCGCTAAAAGTCCTCAAATCAAGTTCCGGCGCGGTGTGGGCGGGCATAACCAACGTGGCGCTGTTCCTGCTCGGGCTGTTGAACCTCGTCATAATCCCGGTCGCCACATTTTACCTGCTCAAGGATTTCGACATACTGGTGGCGAAGATAGCGAGCCGTGTGCCTCCGAGGCACAAGCCGGGCGTCACCCGGTTTTTCGGCAAGCTCGACGCGGCATTGGGCGCGTTCGTTCGCGGCCAGTTGACAGTGGCCGTGACGATGGGCTCTGTTTACGCCACTGGCCTATTCCTTATCGGCGCGCCGATGGGCGTGTTGATCGGGCTTACGGCTGGGCTTGCCAACATCGTCCCATACCTGCCGATAGTGGTCGGGTTGCTACCGGCTCTTGCGCTTACATACCTGCAATATTCCGACTGGAGCCATGTGGCGATGGTGGCCGGGCTGTTCGTGTTCGGGCAGGCGCTGGAGGGGTTTGTGATAACGCCAAGGACTCTGGAGAAGGCCGTGGGGCTTCATCCTGTCGCGGTGATGGCGTCCATACTGATGGGAGCCGCATTTTTCGGTTTCATCGGAATCCTGCTGGCTGTGCCGGCCGCCGCCGTGATAAAAGTGGCGTTGATGGAAATGGACGACGCTTACCTTGCGTCGTCTCTCTTCAAGGGCGCCGAAGACGAAGTTTGACCGCTTTCTATCAGCGTATCGTCCGCGCCATCGCCGAATATGACCACCCCTTCCCTCATGTTAATCTCGAACCGGAACAGCGAGAGAAAATTCATCCCGACGATAACGCTCACAGGCCCGCGCCCGGGAAAATCCATTATGGCGGCCATCACATCGCTCGCTTTGGCCGGGCCGACTTTCACGCTTTTCAACATGACGACAGGAGCGCTCACCCGTCCGTTCTGTGTGTGAAAGCCCCGCCTCTCCGCGCCTTTCACATCCACGCCAAGAGCCAGCGCAAGTTTTGTCGTAATCACCGTAAGCTCCGAACCGGTGTCAATCCACGCGCCGCGTTCGACGGTTTCGCCGATCAACGCCTGCACAGCCACCATCCCGCCTGACGGGTCGAACCGGACGACCCGCTCTTTTTCGAGAGGCGCGGGTTTGGGCGCGGCAGGCTCCGGCGCTGGTTCCGCCACGGTGGAATATTTCATGGGAACGGAGAAGGAACGATACTTCGCCGGGACATCCTCCCGCCTGCTGGTTATATGGACGGCGCCGGATTCATCCGTCCACCGCCACACGCTATCGCGCTCCGCAAAAGCGGCGTGACAGCAGACGACCTGCGCGGAGGCGATTAGAAAATATATCCACCGCATCGTCAGTCGGCGATGATGAACGATCCCGGATAGCCATTATCCTTGAGCGTGGCGAGCGACGCCCTGGCGGAATCCATGTCGCCGAACGGCCCGACCTGCACCCTTGTCAGGCGTGTCCCGTCAGGCGCAGTGTGGGGTTGAAGACGCACTTTGTGGTTCAAGGCGGTCAACGACTCCCGTGTTCTCTGCGCGTTGGCCGGATCCGCAAACGCCCCAGCCTGCGCGTAGAAGACGCCGTGGTTGAAGTCGGGCAGTGGTCTTGACGGGACTGGCGCTCCGCCTTCGCCGGCTTTGCCCTCCGCCAGCGCAACGACACGCACACGCGTGGTTCCAGAGCCGACAATCTCAAGCTTCTTCGCGGACCCGTAGGAGAGGTCGATGATCCTGTCCGCAACAAACGGCCCCCGGTCGTTTATGCGGGTGACAAGTTTGCTACCGTTGTCCAGCCGCGTCACTTCCACCATCGTGCCGAGCGGCAATGTTTTATGCGCGGCTGTGACGCCGTGCATGTCGTAAATCTCCCCGTTGGCCGTCGGCTTGCCGTGAAAATCTTTACCGTACCAGGAGGCAATGCCGGTCTCCTCGTACCCGTATGCGTCGGAAAGCGGATAATACATCACGCCGCCGATAGTGTAAGGCCGGACGCTTTTCAACGCGCCAGTGGCTTGTGGAGCCTTCTCGACCACGCCCACCTGTTTTTTTATCCGCTCCTTCGAAGCGCACGCCGGGAAAAAGAGGGCTATGGCCGCCACAAGAATTAACGCCGTATGTTTCACTATTCCCTCCTGTTGAGTTAGAATTGTCGTGGAACAATGAGCGTGATTCAACATAAAACAAGTTTCCCCGTGGATCGTGGCATATCCGTATGCCACAGGATTCTTTTGCAGATCAACCCCGCCGACATCGCGTGGCTCGTCAACGTTATCGAAAGCTACGAGGCCATCGCCGTTCCGCGAACCATTGACCAGAAGGAAGGGATAATGGAGTTGCTGGTTGCGCCGGATTACGTGGACGAAGCCATCGCCCTCGTCGAATCGCTCAGCGCGGAGATGCATGTCCGAATCCTGAAAAAATAACCCGCCGCATCAAAGCGTCTTCTCGCAGTTGTAAGGGAACGTTATCTCCCCAACCGCCGTGTCGAACGTCATATTGCCGGTGACGGACAGTTTCGCCCCTTTTTTCACAATGCCGCCCAGGACATGCCCGATAAGCTCCCGCGTGAAAACCCGGAGGGGCAGTTCCACCACCCTGCCCTCGCCTGGCTTAAAGGCAAGCTCCCCGTTTTTCCCATCCATTTGCCCTGTAGCGGCGATTCTGCCATCCACAAGGAAAGCGTATGTGACACTTGTCATCGAAAGAGTAAAACCGTTTTTATTCTCCAGATAAAGCTGGATCGTCAGCGAAAGATATTCGTCGCGGCTGGAAGAAGGAACCCCTACGACTGCGCCCAACAACTCCCTGGCAAGCGTCAATCCCTGCCTGGCCGGGTCGTCCATTCGGACGTCTTCGAGTTTGATGAGCGTGTTGTCCGAAACCTTTTTGGCGGCTCCCGCGCAGGAGATGATGGCGGCTGTCGCCAGCGCTATGGCGAAAAACCCGATCAGCGCAGGGAAACTTTTGTAGGGGCGACCCGGTGGGTCGCCCTTCCCGATCCGGGCGACCAACCGGGTCGCCCCTACAGCAGAACGTCTATCGAAACCGATGATTTTATTTTCCAGCCTCAACGATTGAGCTCAAAATCCAATTTCAACTTCGGAATCCCGGCTAATCGCTCTGCGCCGCTTCCTTTTCCCGTCCGCCGCCGAGCGTAAGCCCGCGTTTCGAGCTTCTTGCGAACTCGACAAGATTCTTCACCGGGGCAGACAGCTCCACGGTTTCCTCTATGACGCGAGCCGCCTCGGATATCGGCAATCCCGACCGCGCCAGAATATGAAACGCTTTTTTTAGCGCGAGCCGCTCCGCCGGTTTGACGCCCCGTTTCCTGAGCGCGTAAACATTAAGCCCATACGCCTGCGCCGGGGAGCCTGCCACTGTGAAATACGGCGGCACATCCTGCGATATCCTGCTCATGCCGCCAACCATCGCCATCGTCCCTATCCGCGCGAACTGGTGTATGGCCGTAGCGCCGCCTATCACCGCAAAGTCGCCGACCTCCACATGCCCGGCGAATCCCGCGAACGACGTGAGCGTAACCTCTCGGCCCATCTTGCAGTCGTGGGCGATGTGCGTCTGCGTCATCACATAACACTCCGGGCCGATGACCGTTGCTCCGTCTTCGTACATGGATCTGTGCACGACGGTAAGCTCGTTTACGAACGCCCCAGCGCCTATCTCCACCCATGACGGAACGCTCTTCCATGCGTAAACCTGCGGGTCGCCGCCGATGATTGTGTTGGCCCCGATCTTCACCCCTTCGGAGGCGCGGGTCCAGTTCATGCTCACCCGCTCCCCGATCACACAACCTTTTGCAAGCGTTACGTTGGGGCCAATTATGCTAAAAGGGCCGATCACAACGTCCGGGCTTATCTGCGCCTTGGGATCAACTATCGCCGTTGGATGGATCACGCCCCTACGCTCCAACCATCGCCGTGAAATCGGATTCGCAAGCGAGCTCGTCCCCAACCTTCGCGGTGGCGCTAACCTTCCACACCTTGCTCCGGGCTTTCGTGATGATTATCTCTATTATCAGGGTGTCCCCCGGAACGACTGGCCTGCGGAACCTGGCTCCGTCTATTCCGGCGAAGAAGATTATCTTGCCCCTGTCTTCGGGTGACGAGTATGTGGCAAGAGTGGCCGCCGCCTGCGCCATCGCCTCTATTATCAGCACACCCGGCATAACCGGCCTGCCCGGGAAATGTCCGGGGAAAAAATACTCCGACCCCGTGACGTTCTTTATCGCCACGGCGCGTTTGAACGGCTCGATTTCCGTAATCCTGTCTATAAGCAGGAACGGATGCCTGTGCGGTATGTATTGTCCCAACTCGTGATGCTCTATAACCACGCGACCTACTCCTCGATCTCTTTTTTCAATTCCGAAATTTTCTTCTCCAGCCTGTCCATCCGTTTGCCGGAAAGAAGAAATCTTTTATACTCCATGTTCTTCATCGCCATCGGCCCCGCGTAAACGCCCGGCTCCGTAATGTCGGAGTAAACGCCCGTCTTCCCCGCTATCAGCGCGCCGGAGCATATCCTCACATGGTCGGCCACCGCCGCCGCCCCGCCGATCATCACGCCGTCCTCCAGCGTCACGGAGCCAGCAAGCCCGCTCAATCCGGCGATGACCACGTTTTTTCCGACCTTGCAGTTGTGGCCTATCTGAACCTGGTTGTCTATCTTCGTCCCGCTCCCTATCCGCGTTTCGTCGAGCGTGGCGCGGTCTATCGAAGTGTTAGCGCCTATCTCCACGTCGTCCTCTATCACCACGCGCCCCAACTGGGGTATCTTGACGTGCGTCCCGTCGCTATCCCGCACGTAGCCGAACCCGTCGGAGCCGATAGTGGTGTTGGCGTGTATCCTGCACCGCTCGCCGATTCTAGTTCCACGGTAGACGACCACATTCTCGAAGATGACGGTATTCGCGCCGATCTGGCAATCTTCCATGACCCTTGCGCCGTCCCTGATGGAGACGTTATCGCCGATGACGCATCTGGCGCCAACCGTGACGCTCGCCCCAACGTGGACATTGACGCCGAAAGCAACCCCTTCACCGACTACGGCGGTGGGATGTATCCCCGGAGCAGGGGCAGGCTCGGGCGAAAGTATCGCCGCAATCCTGGCGAATACGAGCGCAGGGTTCTTTACGACAAATGAAGGACGGTCGGGAACCACGCCGACTGGAAGAACCAGCGCGCAGGCCTTTGACGACTGAACGGAATGCGCCGCCGCCTCATTGGCGGCGAACGATATGTCCGACGGCCCGGCGTTTCCGAGCGACGCCGGTTTCTGGATATCCAGTCCCTCGCCGCCACCTGTCAGCGAAATCCCGATGGACTCCGCGATAGCTCCAAGCCTCATTATTTCTTAGCGGCTTTCTGCTCCTCGTCGTACGCCTTCACTATCGAGGACGAAATATCGACGGCTTCATCCGCGTATATCACGGCCCCGCCGATCATGTTGGGCGCGTCTCCCTTATCGAGCACCACAGTGAACCCGTTTTTCTTGGCGTAGTCCTTGATGATCCTGTTCACGTCGCCGACGAGCTTGCGCATGATCTGCGCCTGCATCTTCTGGAAACTGGATTGAGTGTCTTCCTTGGTGGCCTCAAGGTCGCGGCGGAGGCGTTTTAGCTCCTGCTCTTTTTCGTTGAGCGCCCCTTCCTTGGCCACAAGCCGCTGACCCTCTATCTCTTTTTCGAGCTTCTTTACGGCCTCCAGTTTCTTCTCGAGATTGTCCTTTTCTTTCTCCGCCTTAGCCTTCAGCTCCGCCAGGGCCTTTTTACCGGCTTCGGAGTTGTCGAGGATGACCTGTATGTTGACTGTCCCGATTTTAACCTTGACCTCAGAGGCGTCGGCCGCCGATCCCGTCCCGGAAAGGACGATCGTGTAAATGGCGGCCGCAACAAAGAAACCCAAATAGTTTGCAACTCTCATCTTGACTAGAATGCTCCTCCTATCGTGAAGTGGAATTCGCTCGGCGTCTCACCCGTTCTCTGATCAAGCTTGAAGCCGTACGCCAGGGAAATGGGGCCAACCGGCGAAAAGAAATGCACGCCGAAACCCCAGCTATGCCTCATCTGCTCCAGGTCGTATAATTTGTCGGTGGTGTTGTTCCTCTTGTCGTCCCCGCCGTAAACGTTACCCCGGTCGTAGAACAAGAAACCACGGAAATAACGGCTGAAGTGGTATTGTAATTCAGTGTTCAACTGCAGTAAAGCCTCGCCGCCGATAGCTTCGCCGTTCTCGTCTTTCGGGCCTATGTCGCGTATCGTAAAGCCGCGCAACGTCCTGGGGCCGCCCAAAAAATAACGCTGGGTGATCGGAACGTTTTGCCCGTCGTAACCGCTGGCCTTGCCGATTTTGCCGTGGAGCATCCCGGTCGTGTTGAACGGCAGGCCTTTGTATATCGTGTACTCGCCGGTCAGCCGGTAGTATCTGCCGCTTCCGCCAAGCCCGGCCAGATCGGCGCTGGCCAATATTTTCTGCCCTGCGCTTGGGCTGTACGGATCGTTCCTGGTGTCGTATGTCAGCGAGGGGAATATGGAGCCTGCGTCATACTTGCCCTCCTGAGCAAGCAGATATGAGCCTGCGGTCTCCCTGCTGATGATGGTCACTTCGTTCTGTTCGTACCTGTAGCCTACCCTGCCGTAAAGGTATTCGCCAAGCGCTTTACCGGTCTTCACGGAGCCGCCAGCCGTCCTCGACTCGTATGCGTCGTATGTGAACGTGTTGTTGTAAGCGTCGAACCCGGCGGACAACTCGCGGTCGAAAACGGCCGGTTCCGTGAAGCTTACGCTGTAGTCCGTGCGCCTGCTGGATGTGTCTATCGAAAGAGACATCTCCTGCCCGCGCCCAAGCAGGTTGGTCCACTTCAACTGTCCCTGCAACAGCAGATTCTCAAGCGAACTGTAGCCTACCGACATGGATATCTGCCCGGTGTTCCTCTCGGCCACTTTGACCTCGATATCGAGCAGGTCTTCCTGACGGCTCCTCTGCTCTATCTCGACAGACTCGAAGAAGCCGAGGTTGTTTATCCTCTGCCTTGTCCTCCGCAGTTTTTCGCTGTCGAACAGCTCCCCTTCCTGCAGGCGGAACTCGCGGCGTATGACTTTGTCGCGGGTGGCGTCGTTGCCGGCTATCTGTATCTTTCCGAGATAGACCTTACGCCCCTTCTGTGTCTGTATCTTAACGTCAACTGCCTTCGTATCCTCGTGGGACTCCAAAGCTGGCAAGACGTTGGCGAACGCATACCCCTTGCGCGAATACATCTCCGTTATGTCGAATATGTCCTGGCGGAACTGGCCCCGGTTGAACACGTCTCCGGCCTTGAGCTTTATCTTCTCCATGAGCGCTTCGGAGTCGTACACCTCGTCGCCCACAATCTCCACCTTCCCTACGCGGTACTGGTCGCCCTCGGAGATTGGGATGGTGACGTATATTTTCCTGGTTTCCTTGTCCACTTCGACTTCGGGGTCGAAAACCTTAACCTTGATGTAGCCGTTGTCGTGATAGAAGGCCTCCAGCTTCAGCAGGTCGGTCTTCAGCGCGTCTCTCTTGTACGAGCCGCTCTCGGAAACGCTGGAGTACCAGGGGGCTTCCTCCGTCTCGATCTGCCCCTTGAGCGTCCGCTCCGGGAACGCATTGGCCCCGCGAAACCGCAGGGAGCCGACGGTGATCTTGTGTCCTTCGTCAATGTTGAACTCGACGTCGACCTGGTTGTCCTTGAGTTTGCGGACGACCGTATGGACGTCGGAGAAGTAAAACCCTTTGTTGCGGTAGACCTGTTTGATACGGTCTT
>JADGAO010000034.1:14248-19159 GCA_015231995.1 Nitrospinota bacterium
TGGACGTCGGAGAAGTAAAACCCTTTGTTGCGGTAGACCTGTTTGATACGGTCTTTGTCCCACGGGATAAGGTCCTGCCGGAAAAACGTCCCCTTCTGGGCCTTGATTTTCGGACGGACGGCGTTCTCCTCCACTTCCTTCAAGCCTTTGAGGATGATCTCGCGGACGAAAGGTTTTTCCTTGAAAATGTAGGTCAGCTCCACGCCGCCGGACGTTTCGCTCAAGTCGAGGCGGATGTCGTCGAAGAAACCCAGGTCGTAAAGTTTGCGAATGTCTTCGGCGGCCTTGACGGGGTCATGCGGCTCCCCTGCGCGGGAGTGGATGTAATAGCGGATAGTGTTTTTGTCGGCCCGCGACAGACCCTTTAAGCGCACGTCGGAGATTTTCTTTGCGTCCGCATGTGACAGGACGGGCAAGAAAAGGACGGAAGACGCAACAATGGCCAGAAAACCGATTCCGAAACGGCGGCAATAGTCTCTCATCAGGCGGGCTTAGGGCCGGATCCTTCAGACTCCACCAGCCACAGCGCTTTTCTCGTGGAAGACTAGCTTGCCTTCCTCCAGCCGGACCAGGATGGATGAACCTCTCTTTATTTTGCCCAACAACATCTCTTCCGAAAGAGGGTTTTCTATAAGCCTCTGAATGGCCCTCTTGAGCGGACGCGCCCCGTATGCCGGGTCGAACCCTTCGTCAAGCAGGCGTTCCTTGGCGGATTCTTCGATCTCTATTGTGACGCCCTCTTCTATCAGCCGTTTGTTCAGCGCGTCCAGTTGCAGGCTCACGATCCTCGCCATATGTTCTTTTTCGAGCTTGCGGAACGTGACTATCTCGTCAATACGGTTAATAAACTCCGGGTTGAACGTCTTGCGAAGTTCGGAGCGTATCCCGTCGCTCATCTTTTTATGTGAGGACTCCAGGTTCTCCGACTGGAAACCGAGCGTGGAGCCTTTCTCGATCAGCCTTGCGGAAAGGTTGGAGGTCATGATGATTATCACGTTCTTGAAACTGACCGTCCTGCCGTAGCTGTCGGTGAGCCTCCCCTCGTCCATTATCTGCAAGAGCATGTGGAATATGTCAGGATGCCCTTTCTCGATCTCGTCGAAAAGCACCACGGAATAGGGCCTGCGCCGCACACGTTCGGTCAACTGGCCGCCTTCTTCGTACCCGACGTATCCGGGGGGCGCTCCTACCAACTTGGAGGCCGCGAACTTTTCCATATACTCGGACATGTCCAGCCGTATCAGGGCGGACCTGTCGGCGAACAGATATTCTGCCAGCACATGGGCAAGCTCCGTCTTCCCGACCCCGGTGGGGCCGAGGAACAGGAACACGCCCATCGGCTTGCCGAGGTCTTTAAGGCCCAGGCGCGCCCGCTGGATGGCTTTGCTCACGCCGTCTATGGCCTCGTCCTGGCCGAAAACTTTTTTCTTAAGCTCTTCAGGCATGTGGAGGAGCTTTTCAGACTCTTCCTTTTCTATCCTGCTCAACGGTATGCCGGTGATGGAGGAGACAACCTGCGCCACGTCTTCTTCTGTCACCATCGGGCGGATAGTGTCCTGTTTCTTCTCCCACTGCTCGCGCATGTGGTCTATCTCAAGGCGCAGTTCCTCTTCCTTGTCGCGCAGTTCCACGGCCTTTTCGAACTCCTGTTTCTCTATCCTGTCCCGTTTGTCCAGGACGATCTGGTCTATCTTCTTCTGAAGCTCGCGGATGTCCGGCGGAAGCGTTACCTTGCGAAGATGCACTCTGCTACCGGCCTCGTCCATCACGTCAATGGCCTTGTCGGGCAGGAACCGGTCGGTTATATATCTGTCGGAGAGCTTGACGGCCGCTATCAAGGCTTCGTCGGTGATGTGAGCCTTGTGATGCGCCTCGTACTCCGTTTTCAGGCCACGGATGATCTCTAGAGCCTCCTCCACAGCCGGAGGATGCACGATTATCGGCTGGAACCTGCGCTCCAACGCGCCGTTTTTCTCGATGTATTTCCTGTATTCGTCAAGCGTGGTGGCGCCTATGCACTGTATCTCGCCGCGTGACAGGGCGGGTTTTAGCATGTTGGAAGCGTCCACGCTCCCCTCCGCCGCGCCTGCACCGACGAGGGTGTGTATCTCGTCTATGAACAGGATCACGTTCTGCGCCGTCGTGATCTCTTTCATTATGGCTTTTAGCCTCTGCTCGAACTGGCCGCGGTATTTCGTCCCGGCGATGACGGAGCCAAGGTCGAGGCTTATCACCCGTTTGTCGTACAACAGCTGGGGAACCTCGCGGTTGACTATGCGCTGGGCCAGCCCTTCGACAATGGCGGTCTTGCCCACGCCCGGCTCGCCTATAAGCACGGGGTTGTTTTTCGTCCTGCGGGCGAGTATCTGGATGACGCGCTCTATTTCCTTGTCCCTGCCGATGACCGGGTCTAGCTTGCTCTTAATCGCCATCTCGGTAAGATCGCGCCCGAACTCGTCGAGGGCGGGGGTTTTGCTCTGCTGTTTTTCCGGCGTGGCGGAAGGCTCCCTCAGCAGGCTTATCGTCTGCTCGCGCACGTCGGCGTAGTTCACGCCGAAATTGACCAGAACCCTGGCGCCTATACCGTCTTTCTCACGCATGAGGCCAAGCAGGATATGCTCCGTGCCGATGTAGCTGTGCCCCATTGAACGGGCCTCTTCAACGGAATATTCCAGAACCTTCTTGGCCCGGCTTGTGAACGGGATGTCGCCGATGATGAGCGTGTTGGAGCTTGCGGGCATGTGGCGCTCCACTTCGGCCCTCACCAGTTTCAAGTCGACGCCAAGCCTCTGCAGTACGGCCACAGCCACGCCGCCGGCGTCCTTTAACACGCCGAGCAGAAGATGCTCGGTGCCAAGATACTCATGCTGATTTTTCTCGGCCTCTTCACGGGCGAGAATTATCACCTTGCGGGCTCTCTCCGTGAATCTCTTGAACATTTGCCATCTCCAAAAATCGGATAAAACCGCACACGCTCATTTTAACAGAACCGCCATCGGATAGCGGCCTAAAAACTTCCGCCATCAGACCGGGAGACTTATCCTCCCTTACTTGAATTCTAACACATCCGCGGTTTTGTCAACAATTCCGCCATCCCTCATACTTAGCGACCGGGTCATCCGGGCGGCAAGGGCCAGGTTATGTGTCACCACAACGAATGTCTGCCCGCGCTCTTGATTGAGCCGTCTTATCAGCCCGAAAACTTCCTCCCCGGTGACAGTGTCCAGGTTGCCCGTCGGCTCGTCGGCCAGCACAAGCGACGGGTTGTTGACGAGCGCCCGGGCGATTGACACCCTCTGTTGCTCGCCGCCCGAAAGCTCCCCCGGCCTGTGACCCCTCCTGCCGGAGAGGCCGACGAGGTTGAGCAGATCGTCCGCTTTGCGAATCGCGTCGCGCCTGTTCTCCCCGGCGATCATGGCGGCCAGGGCCACGTTCTCCTCCGCCGTAAACTCCGGCAGAAGGTTGCTGGACTGGAAAACGAACCCCACCCTGCGCGACCGGAACGCCGCAAGGTCTTTTTCGCTCATGGCAAAAACATCGCGCCCGTCGTACAGCACCCGCCCGCTGGTTGGCTTGTCCAGCGCGCCGATCACATACAACAATGTCGTTTTTCCCGCGCCGGAAACGCCGGTGAACCCCACGATCTCGCCTCGTTCCACCGTGAGGCTCACGCCATTGAGCGCGTTTATCTGCTTGCCGCCGATTAAAAACCGGCGGTGGACGGCTTCTACTTTTATGAAGGGCGTAGTCTCTTCGGGCATAAGGTTCCTTATGACAGGGCCACCAGCGCCACCCCGGAAAGGAGCGGCACAGTGATGTTATCGTCTATATCGCCGGAATAAAGCTCCGTGACCGCCGCCACCATCGCGCCAGCGGCGGAAACCGACCAGCTGAACCCGCCAAGCCACCGCGCCACGAAAAGACAGGTGGCGAACATCACGAGCGATCCTTCCAGCGACCGGCCGTTGCTGAATCTTTTTCTCCCGAACTTTTTTCCGGCCACAGCCGCCGCAGGGTCACCCAGCGCTATGAAAAAAAGCGTCGTCACCGCCACCATCTGCGGGTATATCAGTATCGCAAGGGCCGAACCTCCCAAAAGGTACGATGAGCCTGTCAACACATGCGTTTCTTTTCTTTTTAAAAGTGGGCGCAAAATAGCTATGAACCGCTCGTTGAGCGACGGGACTCTCAACCTCAACGAGTCAAGCCCTATCCATACAGCCGCAGACACAAGCACAAGCCCCGTTATCGCTTCTCGCGGCAGTATCTCGAAATAGTAGGCCGATGGTATGACCGCGCCCGCCAGGGCGTGAAAAAGCTTGCGGGGATGATGCGAGTCGCTCGTCGGGGCCTTCGTCATTCGTACCTTAAAGCCTCCGCAGGATCCAAACGCGACGCGTTCCACGAAGGATATATAGTGGCGATGGCGGTTATCACCAGCGCCGCGGCCGACACCGTGAGCACGTCGGCAAGCTCCAGCTGAACCGGAAGCGTGTCCACGTTATATACGTCCTTTGGCAGAGTTATGAAATGATAGTTGTCCAGAACCCAGCATAAGACAACCCCGCCAACATCGCCAAGTAGCGTACCGGCAAGGCCGATGATGAACCCCTCCATGAAGAAAACGCTCATCACGCTTCTTCTGGATGCGCCCATCGCCTTGAGTATCGCTATGTCGCGCGACTTTTCCATGACGACCATGATGAGCGTGGAGACTATGTTGAACGCCGCCACGCAGACGATAAGGGTGAGTATTATCCCGATAACCGCCTTCTCGAGCGCAAGGGCGAAGAATAGGTTATGGTTCAACTCCCGCCAGTCCCGCGCCATGAACGGAAAACCGAGTTTGGTCTGTATGGCCTGCGCGATGAACGGAGCGCGGTAGATGTCTTCCACCCTCGCCTCGACCCC
>JADGAO010000350.1 GCA_015231995.1 Nitrospinota bacterium
TGCCTCCGATGGTAATAATCTAACAGATTTCGAGCTGGTTTGAAAAGCTTCAATATCCACGGTGACTTTTACTTCAATCGTTTGGCGGCGGACGGTTCGTATTCTGAAGGAGAGCGTCCGTTGTTTGTTGCCGAGGGAGGCTCTGCGACCGTGTCATCCTGAGGGAGTCCACTTTTTGTCATCCTGAGCGAAGCGAAGGATCAAGGTTGTCATCCTGAGGGAGTCCACTTTTTGTCATCCTGAGCGAAGCGAAGGATCAATGTAGAATAAAACATTCTTTCGATGGATTCTTCGCAGAGTTTACCCTGAACCCTGTGAAGAGCTACGCTCCGCTCAGAATGACAATCTCTTCCGCCATGATCTGAATTATGTAAGTATTCGTGACATTTTACAGTTTCCATCAAATCGTTTTCAGCTTATACTGGCGCGGGTTTTCGCTATGGTCTCCGGCAGACGTTCGGCAAAGGAAGGCAACGCGCTTTTTTTGTCCCGAATGTGGTAAAATAGCTAAGTTAGATCGCCATAAGGGGCCTTGATTCCACCTCAAGAAGTCAAAGGGAAAAAGCGTCGGCGGCTACATCGTTGAAAGTATTGAATCCTGCTTTTTCAGGGAAGGTTTGCTGTAATGGTTAGTGACAATTTAGACGCAAAACATCCCCCTCTTCCACATGCCATGGTTATCGCCGACGACGATGGGCAGGATGGCGTATTGATCAAACGGTCGGTCAAAGAGCTCGGTTATAACAACGTCCATGTTTTCACCAGCGCCAAAGAAGCTTTGGACCTGCTGGCTTCCGGCGTGGGCGTCATATTCATCGTCAACCATAACAACAAGACGTTGAACGGCCTTGACGCGATAAGACATGTCAAGGGAACCTCCGCTATCTCCCATCTTCCCGCGCTTCTTTCCTCTTACGACAGGACGACGGCAGGCATTCTGGCCGCCAAAAACGCCAACGCCGACGGTTACATAATAAAGCCGATCACGCCGATGAACGTCCTGCGCGCCATCAAGACCGCTTCGGAGAGGCGGACGGAATCGCTGATGGCGATCATGCGCCAGAGCGAACGGGAGATAACCTCCGCGAAGGATTCCATCGCCACCTCGCAAGCGGCCAAAAGGGAAATCTACGCAAGCGTTATAAAAAGCCTTTACGTCGAGATATCTTCCTTCCCCAACAGGTCCAGAAACTATCTGGAACTGGGCAAGCTTCTCGTCCTTTCCGGGCAAAAAGCCCACGCCGGCGATCATTTCCAGAAGGCCATAGAAACCAGGGAGCCTAACGACGACGAGCCTTACATCCAGATGGCCGAATACCATGCGTCCGTCGACAACTACGAAAAGGCCGCCGGTTTTGCTAAAATGGCGTTGACCGTAAAATTCAGCATCAAAACCCTTGTCAGGCTCGGCGAGTTGCAGTCGCGCGCGGGGGACTTGAACGGCTCGATAGTCACGTTCAAATCGGTGGTGGATTATTTTGAGAAACAGAAGCAAAACAGCGAGACCGACAAGATGCTCGCTAAATGCTATAACGAACGCGGGAAGGTCTATCTGGAAAAAGGCGAGCAGGACGACAACCCGACGCTGATCAAGGCCGCCAACGCCGATTTCAAACATTCCGCCGAAAAGACCCCCAACTTCATGGCCGCGCAATACAACCTTATGATCACCTATAAAAAGATGGGCGACACGCAGGCGGCCATGAAGGTGGCCGATAAAATCAAGTCCATCGAACCGGAAGACTTCGAGGGGTGGATAATGCTGGCCGAGTCGTACCACAGGGACGGCTACGCTCCCGGATGCGCGTTGGCGCTCGATAAGGCCGTTCATATAGATTTGAACAACCTTGAGAACCATAAACAGGTCGCCCATCTTTACATCGAATACGATTTTATCGAAAAAGCGGAGCGTCTTCTGGCGAGCACGGTCAGTTCCGTGCCGGGCGATTCTTCGCTCCTGAATATGCTTGGCATCGTTTACCGGCGCATGGGCAAAAGGGACATGGCTATCGAACAATACCGGAAGGCCCTGGAATTCGACAACGAAGACGCCGGGATACATTTTAATCTGGGCCGGGCGCTACTTGACGCAGGCAAGATCGAAGAGGCGAAAACGATGTTCAGGAAGTGCGTATCGCTCGATCCCAACATGGAAGAAGCCAAGAAGTACGTTTAGCCCGGATTCCGAAGTTGAAATTGGATATAGACGATTCGCT
>JADGAO010000351.1 GCA_015231995.1 Nitrospinota bacterium
GCTTATCGGGATGGCTCCGTATCTGGCCGCGAGGTTCTCGACGATATCCGGCGTCGCCATGTCTATTTTGTTGAGAACGATTTTTCTCGGTATTTTATCCAGCCCGATCCTCTCCAGCAATTCCTGCACAGCCTTCATCGCATTCTCGAAGGTGGGATCGCACACGTCAACCAGATGGATTAGCATGTCCGCGTCGCGCAACTCTTCGAGCGTGGAACGGAACGCCGCCAGGAGGTCATCGGGCAGATCGCTTATGAATCCCACGGTGTCGGAGAGAATCACCTCAAGTTTCCGTGGCCGTCGTATCCTCCGCGACATGGGGTCGAGCGTCGCAAATAGCTTGTCTTCCACCAGCGCGTCGCTACCGGTGAGAGCGTTTAGCAGAGTGGACTTGCCGGCGTTTGTGTATCCGATTACGGCGATCTGCGGCGCGCCCGATTTTTTGCGTTTGCTTCGTCTCTGTTCGCGTCCGTGGCCCAGCCGCGCAAGCTTCTCCTGAATCCCGATGATCTTGTCTTTTATCCGCCTGCGGGATATCTCCATGGACGTCTCGCCGGGGCCTTTTAAACCTATGCCGCCACGGATGCGGGAGAGCGCATCGTCTTTCAACCCAAGCCTCGGCAAAGCGTATTTGAGCCGCGCAAGCTCCACCCTCAGCTTGCCGTCGGCGGAATGCGCCCTTCGCCCGAAGATACGCAGGATAAGCTGTGTCCGGTCGAGTATCGGCATGTCGGTGATGGCGCCAACCCATTTGGCCTGCGCCGGGGTCAGCTCTTGATCGAAAAGTATCATGTCCGCCCCCACCGCTAGCGAACGCACCACAAGGTCTTTCACTCTCCCCGACCCCAGCAGGCTTTGAGGGTTCGGGTCGCCACGAAACATGGCGCGATCCACGGCGATTATCCCCTCCGTCCGCGCAAGCTCCGAAAGCTCGTCGAGCCTGCGGGTGGCCTCGCTCCTCGGCAGGTTGGAGATATGCGCCATCGTCGCGCGTAGCGTCCCCTTCTCTTCCTTGCGCGTGTCTTTGCGGGCGAAACCGCTTTCCAGCGACCCGATAAGCTCCATGAACCCACTGCCGAAATCTGGATATCGTTTCGGCTCCAATATCTTCCACGGCTCTTTTTCAACCGCGAGCGGATTGAGATGCGCGGAATATGAGACGCTGGGAAGCCCGTCCGGCCCGGCGACTATCGCCACAACCGCGTCCAGCCTGAGCATGGCAAGATCGGTCAGGTCTTCCTTGGAGAGCTCGTCGTTTTTCAGGTGAGTGTGTATCAGGCGCAGGCCGCGGAGCCTTCCACTTCCCGCCCGCGCCCGGTTGAGGCTGGGAATGACTATCTGCGACTGATCCCCTGCGATGACGTATTCCACCCGTCCATGCCGGTCTATCAGCAGGGCCATCTGCCGCCCTGTCTCCCTCGATATGGAGCATAGGGAAACGGCAAGCTCCGGTGAGATGACAGCGTCCTGCGGAGCGCGTCGCCTGTAAAGCCGCTCCAGCGCTTTTATCTGGGAAGGTTTAAGTCCGGCGAGGTGCCCTTCGACGGTTTTAATGGCAACCTCCAGCCAGACGGGACAGCGTAATCAAAACGCCTCTATCACCAGCGAAAGCAGGGCTTCCGCCACCTTCTGGGCCGCCTCTTTCGTGGCGAGTAGACGCTGGCCCTCCGCCGCAGTGATCGTCCCCTGCGCCACATACCGCCAGTCCACTTTCACCTTCTGTTTGAGCAAGACCTTATCCGACCGTGTCGCTTTGTGGATGACGGATATCAACAGGCGCACGTTATATTCGCTCGCCACGCCGTTGGCCCTGAAAGCCACCGGTTGAAGCGAATACGATTCGATCACGCCGGTAAGTGTGGAGTCCGCATTGCCGGAATCGTCGAGAACCAGCCGCCCGTCTATGCTGAACTCCTCACGAACGGCCGCTGTGACGATTGTATCCAGCTCCGGCTCGCCGCTTTTGTTTTCGAAGGTTGTTATTGCCACGCTTTTAACATCCGGCGGCAGGGCTGTACCCCTGCCCACAAGCGCGTATCCGCAGGCGCAGAGCGACCCCGCCATCGCCACGGTCACAACCAGCGACGTAAAGACCTTTAATCTGGAATTGAATGTCATCGCATCATTCTACATTATCCGGGAGGCGAAATTGAAAGATGTAGGGGCGAACCTGCGTGTTCGCCCTCATAAATTAGGGCAGACACATAGGTCT
>JADGAO010000352.1 GCA_015231995.1 Nitrospinota bacterium
CGAAGAATCTATCTAAAGAATAACTTGTTCTACTTTGATCCTTCAGTCGCAAAGCTCCCTCATGACGACAACAAATGGGGATTAACTATAATATAAAACTCTCTCTTGTCCAAAACAGAATTACGTCCAGCGCTTCACCGCTTCTTCGCGCCCCAGCGTTTGCCCGGCGCAGGCTTGCGGGTGAATCCCGCCCCTTTTGACGCATATCCCACCAGCTTGCCCTTGCCGTGGCCTATCAAGTCTTCCCTCCCCGCCTCGATGAGCGCAGATCGTATGTCTTCCGCATTCTCCGGCTTGAAATATTGCATCAGCGCCCGTTGAAGTCTGCGTTCCCTGTCGCCTTTGGGGACATAAACATCTCGTCCCGTCAACGGGTCAACGCCGGTGTAAAACATGTCACCGGCAAGCGTCATCGGGGCGGGTATAAAGTCCTGAACCTGACGCGGGCGTATCCCCTGTTGTTTTAGATACAACGCGAGCTCTATCTGTTCCGCCAATCCGCAACCGGGATGTGCGGATATGAAATAGGGGACAATGTACTGCTCCAGCCCGGCTTTGCGCGACTCGTCCATGAATTTTCCCGTGAACCTGTCAAAATCCTCGACGGGCGGTTTTCTCATCACGGACAGGACGCCATTGTCGCAATGTTCCGGCGCCACTTTAAGCTGGCCAGAGACATGATGCCGCGCAAGTTCTTTTATATATTCGGGGCTGTCGTTGGCAAGGTCGTACCGCACGCCGGATGAAATAAAAATCTTTTTCACACCTTTAACTGCGCGGGCGGCCTTGAGCATCTCTATCTGGGGGGCGTGATCCGTCACAAGGTTCTTGCACACCTTCGGATGTACGCAGGATGTCTTCTTGCACACCTCCTCGGCCCGTTTGTCGCCGCATGGCATCCTGTACATGTTGGCCGTCGGCCCGCCGATGTCGGAGACGTAGCCGGTGAACCCTTCCGATTCCACAATCTGCCCCGTCTCGGCCACGATGGAGCGCACAGACCGGCTTTGTATCGTCTTCCCCTGATGCACCGTAAGCGCGCAAAACGAGCATCCCCCGAAACAACCCCTCATCGCCGTCACGGAGAACCGTATCATCTCCCACGCGGGTATTTTTCCTTTGTGGGACGGATGCGGCAGTCGCGTAAACGGCAAACCGTACACCGCGTCCAACTCCTGCGTGGATAAAGGCAAAGCTGGCGGGTTGACTTTCAAAAACCGTGCGCCATGTTTCTGGAGAAGCGTTTTGGCGCTCCACGGATTCTGGCTCAGGTGGATTACTTTGGAAGCCTCGGCGTATTTTCGCTTGTCACGCCCCACATCCTCGAACGATGGCAGGATTTCCAGCGTGTCGCTCTCCACCGCCTCTTTTTCCAGAACCATAACAGCCGTGCCACGGATATCTTTCAAGTCCTCAAACCGGGCGCCGTTTTTCAACGCCGTTATGATCTCCCCAAGCGGGCGTTCCGCCATGCCGTATACAAGCAGGTCCGCGCCGCTGTCGGAGAGTATTGAACGTCGAACCTTATCGCTCCAGTAGTCGTAATGGGCGAACCGGCGAAGGGACGACTCTATCCCGCCGATAACCAGCTTGGATTTGGGGAATATCCGGCTCAACCGGTTGCAATACTCTATCGTCGCCCGTTTCGGCCTTTTGCCCGCAAGCCCCCCCTCGGCGTATGCGTCGTCGGACCTGGTTTTTTTAAGCGCGGTGTACAGCATTATCATGGAATCGAGGTTCCCGGCCGTCACGCCGAAAAACATGGTTGGTTCGCCGAGTTTTTTGAAATCCTCGTCGTTGTTGATGTCCGGCGCGGCGATAACGCCCACCCGCAGACCCAGCGAGACGAGATACCGTCCCACCACCGCCACCCCAAACGACGGATGGTCAACGTATGCGTCGCCGGTGACGAGGATCACATCCATCCGCTCCCAGCCAAGCAGACGGGCCTCTTTAATGGAAGTGGGGAGAAATTTTTCGTTCATCATTTAAATTATGGCACACGGGCGGGTTATTTTCATATTTGACTCCATATATGCGCGTGGTTTGCGGGCGTGTTTTTGCTTGTGAGAGGTTTCCTTCACCCTCTAGGGAGGGGGGGGGCGGCGGAGAGACTCTCTATCTTTTCCCTCTCCCTCTCCCTTCCCCTCCTTCACCCCTCCCTTGAGGGGAGGGGGCAGGGGGTGGGTGGAAACAAAACACTCAACTAT
>JADGAO010000353.1 GCA_015231995.1 Nitrospinota bacterium
TGTCCCGTGGCAGGCCTGTTACTTTTTCAGTCGCCGAATTGACATCGGTGATCTTGCCGTCGGCGTTGATTGTGACCAGCGGATCAAGGCTCGTTTCAATGAGGTTGCGAGTGTAAATTGAGATAAGGCGCAATTGCTCCTCTGCCCGCTTGCGTTCGGTGATGTCCATGAAGGATACGAAAACTTCTTTTATATTCCCTTTCTCGTCGAAAACCGGAACGGCGCTGACGACAACCCAAACCACATCGCGCCTGACAGGGCGGTTTATCCCAACCACCATCTCATTCAATGAGGCGGCGCTGGAGAGAACCTGGTTGACCGGATACATTTCCAGCGATAAAGGTTTTCCCTCCGGAGTCAGGAAGCGCCATTCCGGGTCCATCGACATCCGCCCATAAGCCTGCTCCGCCGTTATCCCCAGCAGGTCGAGAGCCTTCTGGTTGATCGCCGTTATGCTTGTATCAGTGGAATGGACGACCACGGCCGCCTCGATGTTGTTGACAAGCGTGCGGTAACGCTCCTCGCTTTGCCGAAGGGCGGTCTCCGCTTTTTTACGGTCGGTGATGTCCCGCTCGATGGTGTAGAAAATTGTTTTTCCACCCACATCAATCGACTTGGAGAACACCTCGGCGAGGAATTGGCTACCGTCTTTGCGCCTGTGCACCACTTCGAATTGAGCGGTTCCCTTGCGGAACAGTTCCCCCATCCTCATGGGGATTTTGGCGTCCTCCAGATCGAGGAATGTTATCGGCTTGCCTATCAGCTCCTGGCGGCTATAGCCGTGTTTGGCGAAAGCCGGCTCGCTGGCGTCAATGATGATAGGGGGAGAGCCGTCCCGCGTCGGCTCGAGCACCATGATGTAGTCGGTGGCTCCTTCGAAGATGGCGCGGAATTTCTCCTCGCTCTCCCTTATCGCCTGCTCGGCCCGTTTGCGGTCGGTTATATCCTGAACGGTGCCGGCCATTCTGACGGATTTTCCGGAGGGATCGTGTTTGATTTCCCCCTCGCAATGGATGTGTTTCACCGTTCCGTCCGGCGTTGTGATCTGGCAGTCGATGCTGTAGGGGGCGCGCCCGGCCAGGACATCGTCCAGGGCGGCGCGGACTTTTGGGCGGTCTTCGGGGAGAAGCGCGTTCATGAAGAACTCGTAGTCAGGGGAGAAAGAGCCCGGTTCGAAGCCGAAAATTCGGAACTGTTCGTCGGACCAAAGGTTTGCGCCGGAGACGATGTCCCACTCCCAATTCCCCATCTTTGCGATCCTCTGCGCCTCGGCTAGACGCCTCTCGTTTCGCTGAATGGCCTCCTCCGCGCTCTTGCGGTCGGTGATGTCCTGCGCCACCCCCTGTAGCCCAATGATTGCGCCGGAGGCGTCGCGCATCGGCTCCCCGATAGCAAGCATCCACCCGTTGCTTTTTCCCGGCCTGACCATCTCAAGCTCGAGCTTGTACGGGACCCCTTGTTCTTGCGTGAGCGCCAGAGCGGAGCTTAACCTCTCCCAGCTTTCGGGTGTGAACAGACGCATGTGCTCGGTGTAATCCGGCGGCGGACGGCTTGGGTCCAGACCCAACATTCGGTAAAGCTCTTCCGTCCAAACGACATGATTGGTAGCGTTGTCCAGACGCCAGCTACCTACATGAGCGATCCGTTGCGCCTCTTGTAGCTCCGTCTCGCTTTGGCGCAGAGCCTCTTCCATGCGTTTGCGGTCGGTGATGTCGAAGATTATGGAGTACAGCAGAGCGCGCCCCTTGATTTTGATCGGTCCGCTGTAAACCTCCACGTCGCGTGGTTCGCCTTGGGTGCGGCGATGTTTGAATACGAAATGCGCCCGTTTTTCCTCGCGGGCCAGCTCCATTTCCGCCTTAACCTGATCCGGCGTGAGAGTGTTGATTTCGCTTATTTTTTTGTTCTTAAGCTCTTCCCTTGTCCATCCGTAATAGGCCACCGCCGCAGGGTTTGCGTCCACTATGCTCCCGTCATCGGGGTTGATGACGAGCAGGACGGCGTGACTGTTCTCGAACAGGCTCCTGTAACGCTCCTCGCTTTCTCTGAGAGCGTCTTCTATCCGTTTGCGCCCGGTAATGTCCCGCACGGCGCTCACCACACCCACGCGGGAGCCTTCATCGTCCCGGATTTCCGTCACCGTATGATCCGTCGGGAAGATAGTTCCGTCACGGCGACGCATCATAAACTCTTTGTGGAA
>JADGAO010000354.1 GCA_015231995.1 Nitrospinota bacterium
CCTTAACACGCCTAGCCATGATTCGATCTCCTTTATGATTGTGAATTCTCACGCTTCCTATTTCCTGAAACCGATTTTCCGCTTTGCCTTTACAGGCGGTTCAATCATTCCTCTCACAAGGTCAGACAACACTTTTACCCGCTGGCCGTAAAGCGTAACGGTTTTCTCCACTGCGTCCATGCGCCGGGCCAGAGCCTTGTCCACTATCAAAGCCTTCTTCATGCGAATGAAGGCCCTCATGATTTCGATGTTCACTTGGATGGCCCTATCACTTCGCAGAACGCCCGAAAGCATCGCTACGCCCTGTTCGGTGAAGGCATAGGGGAGATAACGACGGCCTCCCCAACTTGAGGCGCCAAATTGGTATCTCAAGTTTTCAGCCTCATCCTTAGTTAGCTGAAACATGAAGTCGCCTGGGAACCGCTCTATATTGCGTTTTACCGCCCTGGTCAGAGCCTTTGTCTCCACTCCGTACAACTCCGCCAAGTGAGCGTCCAACATCACGGCTTGTCCACGGATAAGGAATATCCTCTGCTCAACTTGCGGCATCGGCGTGACGCTTATTACCGTCCCAGCGCCCTTTTTCATCGCGCCCCTAAGCCTCCTTGCGTTTCAACTGAATCACGTTGGCCACATTGCGCCGCCCGGCATGTGTCAATATTGCGTCCGCTATCCTCTGCATCGGCAAGCGTAACCGCTCCACGTCATCGCCGATATAACCCGCCGTAACATCACCGCCCTGGGCGTGGTTCAACAGTCGCTTAAGGGCGTATGCGCTTAACTCAAGGGAATCCGCCACGGTCGCAAACGTCCGCCGCAGGTCGTGAATGCTGAACGTGATTCCGCTCATGGCGCTAACCTTTTTCATCTGGCGTTTCGGCTCCACAAGGTAGCCTCCTTCGCTCTCACCTGAAAAAACGAATTCACCAGCGCCGCGTTTTTCATAGCGTCGCGCTAACAATCCGTGAACGTGGTCACTCAAGGGCAACGTCAACGGATGATGGTTTTTGGGGTCAAGGATAATCAGCGTCCAGGCTTTCATGTCAACGTCCGCCCATTTGAGCCGCGCCGCCTCGTTACGCCTCAACCCTGTGAACAATATCAACTCAAGATAGTCGGGAACGGTATCGGTGGTTTTATAGCCTTCGGCGATCTCTTTGCGTAACCTGTCCAGCGCATCGAGGAACGCTCCAAGCTCATGCGCTTTTATGAAACTCCGCTTCCGTTCGATCCTGAACCACGCCCTTGTTTGGGATAAACGCCGGACGGGGTTTTCGATAACAAGAGATTCGCCTTTGGAATTCTCATAGCGCCCAGCGGCGAAGCTGAAAATGGATCGCAGGTAACGCATGGAGAGATTTCCTTGAGCCGGGCCATGATGTTCAGCGACAAGACGATGGCGCTTTTCAACCATGTCTTTCGTTATGTCGTTTATGGGCTTTGAAAGCCAGTCCCTGAAGTATCGCTTCATATGGTAGCGGTAATCTTTCACAGTCCGGGGTTTAAGGGCTTTACGCGATTCAAGGAAGTCATCGAATGCCTCATTTAACGTGACCGCTTTGGCCCTGGCCTCCTTTTTCTGCTCAACAGGATTGTCACCCAGAGCCATACCGCCAAGAATGCGTTGTGCTTCACGCCGGGCCAGTTCAGGCGTTAATTGCCCATGCTTTCCCAACGTGAGCCTAACGGTCTTGCCGTCAATCCGCTTCTGGACAACGTAACTTTTTGAGCCTTTGGTGATTCTCAGGCCGAATCCGGGAAGGTCGGAATCCCAGAATATGGCTTGCCCATCGTTAACCAAAATGAGGCTATCCACAACCTTCTTTGAGATTTTAACCGTTCCCATGTAAGCGCCTCTTTGTAAATCTCACAGTCGCCATGCAAGAACCCTCTATTCCCATCAATATTTTTCTGGCGTTTTTACGCTCGGATTCTGTAATCAAACCAATGTAAGCGCCATGTAAGCGCTTGGCGTAAAACACCGTCAAAGACTATCGGATTGGGTACATGGATAATATAGGCGTGGATACAGGGTAATGTCAAGAGTATCTAACTGTGTAAGCGTTACTAAAAGTATATAAAACACTACTTTTTTAGACTCCGGCTCCGAAGGCCGCAGGTTCAAATCCTGCCGGGCGCACCATTTTTTTT
>JADGAO010000355.1 GCA_015231995.1 Nitrospinota bacterium
CGACCTTGTTCCAATCATTAGGCGCGTCCAAAGTTGGTGTGAACGGAATTGTTTTGACACCCATTCTTTGCAGGGCCGTGCTCGCGAAATGGGCCGTCTGCCCCACCTTATAGTTAGCGCCGAGAAGAATACGCATTGTTGGTTTATTGTTACCTGTAAGTTCTAAAGCGGAATCTAACAATAGCAATGCATTGATTTTAATTGCAATATTTTTAAAAGGGGATAGTGTTTATCGTTTTGTTCAGAAATATTTATTGTTTGTCTCCATCTATCGGCACCCATTTGGGAATCCTTCGTGATCCTATATTACGAATAGTCTTTCCAGAAAGTGAAGCCAATAAGTTATGGATTTTATTAATTTTCTGCTGAGGTGTCATGGCCTCCGGCAACTTATTCAGCAATAACTTGTCAATATCTTCACGCGAAACTGGTTGACATTCTCGAATAACAGCTAAAATTAAGTCACTATAATATTTACTATCAAAACCTCGATTTCGAATATATTTCGCCTTCTCTCCTGTCACTACTGCAATTTTGGCCGCAACAATTAGATTAGGGTAACGCCCTTCCACCAGTTTCTTGGATTTTAATTCCCTATGCTCCCGCTGACTGATGGACCTGCGCTTCTGTACTTTATCAAGAAGCATAATTGTCATGAGATCTAAATCCGTGTTTTTCATTAACAAATGCGTATAGCGTTCATCCAAAATTCGTCCTGGGATTTCCACGACAACACGTGTTGGGCTGAGATCAAAATCAGGCAGGGGAAATGACCGTCGTCGCTGGATCTGAAACATCCTCTTGATTCCTCCACCCTGAGTATCAATCATATTGAGGCTTACCATAGCCTTCCCCAAAAAAGGGTTTCGATAGATTTCCAGGGGTGCATTCTGACGGATAACCGTTTCCACGCTACCCGGTAAAAAGCCTCCCATACTGCTCAAAATTAGGCTGTCAGGAGTTTCCACTACATTAATCCGCCCCCGTAAAGCGTAGTCCTGATGGGCGATACAGTTATGTAATGCCTCACGAATCACCCACGGGTCGTATTGGAGCATTTCCACAGGGAACAGCGTGCCATTCGGCAGTTCCCGTAATGTCAGGTTGCGTATGCGCGCCAATACCTTGTCAACGTTTAGAAGGAAAGGAGGATCAAAGTGAGCGTAATCTTGCTCTTCATTCCTATCATTTTTAAGAAACCAGCTTACGCGGGCAACGGCTGGGATTAGTAACGTTGATGACTCTGGAAGACCCAATAGAAGTAACGCGGCATTTGTTATAGCGCCATGTATAGTTAATCCTGCCTTGTTGAGAAAGGTCGTGTCATCCCAACCGTCAACATCCACTGTATTTGAAGGAAACTTTGTTTTATATTCGTGCCGCGCCTTGGCTATGGCGCCTAGGTCAAGATCGGCTCGTGTCGCCCGCTCACAAATCTGAGCGCTCCAGTCAGTATGGGATTGCCAAATCTGACGTTCTTTTTCTGGATGATTCCGTAGGTCTGTTTTATTAGAGCCAATCCGAATATACGCCTTACCATTGAAGCCAACCGGACGATCATAGGCTGGACAAATTTCAATTAACACCACGCGTTTATCTTGATACTTAAAGGTATGTATTTCGAATCCAGTATGCGGGTGCAAGCCCTGGGCAAGCCAGAGAGGCAAGGACTGATTCCCCTTAGCCTTTTCGGTTGTCGGATCAAAATCGGTTCCAACCACGTTATGACTGCCATCTTCTACGCCAAATATTAAATAAGCGCGCGGCTTTCCCGTTAGACAAGCGGAATTGGCTAGGGCGGAAATATATTCCCCCAACGTCTGTGGCTCCCAACGACCAACTTTGAATTCCAACCACTCCGATTCGTTTTTCTCTGAACGCAAGCGGTCGAGCAGGGCGATCAGCTCATGGGTATTCATAATAAGGAATAACCATGTTCAAATGTAATCGCCATTGTAGTTTCGCAAAACGCCTCCTTCAAGGCATATATCTTCTTGTCTTTGCTAGCCCAAACTGGGAACGCGACGCCTGTCACCCTTTATCTCTTATCGTTCTCCGGCTCGTGTTTTCTCGTAACCACTCCGCCAAAACGTCTTCCTTTGTTTTTCCCGACGCCAGATCGATCATGA
>JADGAO010000356.1 GCA_015231995.1 Nitrospinota bacterium
TTTTTCAATATCTCGCGTTGAATCGTGGCCATCCGCTCCACAGATTCCACCGATGTGTTCCATTTTCCCTCGGGATGGCGGCGCAAAACCCCCGTCCCTGTGCATGGCGCGTCTATGAAGATTTTGGCGAACCGTTTTTTGAACGGCCACTGTTTGGAAATGTCAGCCGCCGTCGGGACGCAGATTTTAACTCCAAGCCGACGCATATTTCTGCGAAGCGCAAATAGTTTGGCCGGGGCGTTGTCCACGCTAAATATCTTGCCACGGTTATTCATGTCCATCGCGAAGGCCCCGCTTTTGACGCCAACCCCGCAACAGAAGTCCGCGACGGTTTCCCCCGGTTTTGCGCCAATCAGGCTTGCGGCCAAAACCGATCCTGCATCCTGCGGCTGGAGATATCCATCGGTGAACACCTGCGAGCCGGGCGTTATTTTGCCTTCGATAAGCCGGTAGGTGAAAGGGGCGAATTCCAGTCGTTCTGCGTTTATGCTCCATTCGGGGAACCGCCGTTCCATATCTTCCGGCGATATCTTGAACGTGTTGACGCGGAAGTTTACAGGAGCGCGCCCGTTAAGCGTCTCCATCAACTTGTCCGCGCCGTCGGCCCCGAACCGTTTTACCCATCGCAGTGTCATCCAGTCGGGAAACGAATGTTTCTCGCCAAGCCGTATATGCGGCGGCGCGGCGGTTCTGCGTAATCGTTCCGCAACGCGCGGGATGGCCTGACCGGCCAACCCTCTGCGAATGATTTCGCGCAGAAGCGCGTTGACGAACCCGGCGGATTTGACCGTATCGGGGTCTGCGCGGGCAAGTTCCACGGTTTCGTTCACGGCGGCGTGTTGCGGTGTCCTGTCCATCGCCATCAGCTGATATGCGCCCAAGCGTAGCAGGGTCAAAGTCTGGCGCGATATTTCTTTGGGTGGGCGTGTGGAGACGGAACCGATGACGGAATCAAGCCCTCTCATCCAGCGGGTCACGCCGTAAACAAGCTCCGAGACGAAGGCCCGGTCACGTTCGTTGGGATTGTCGCGGGTGGACCAATCCATCAACAACCGCTCAAGCTTCATGTTTTTGGCGCCTGCCTTGTGCAGGATGTTATAGGCGGCCAGCCTTGCGGGGTCGGTCGGACGGCGTTTCCCTTTTGCGCCTAACCCGGGGGCCACTCCATTGTCCTTCCGCCCAGGAGATGGTAGTGGAGGTGGAAAACGGATTGCCCGGCGTTCCTCCCCGTGTTGGTGAGCAGACGGAAACCGGTTCTGTCCAGTCCCTTGCTCACCGCAATCTCGTTAGCCAAAATTGTTATGCGCCCGATCAGCTCCGCGTCTTCTTTTTTAAGCGACAGTGTGGAGTCTATATGGCGTTTGGGAATTATGAGGATGTGAACGGGAGCCTGCGGGTTTGTATCCTCGAAAGCGTACATATCCTCCGTATCCGCCACTTTGCGCGACGGAATGGAGCCGGAGGCTATTTTGCAGAATATGCAATCGTTCATGTTGGTGATTGTACATTACAGGGCGACGAGAGGCAATCAGGATGGGGGAAAAATCAGCGCGAGGATACGGCGCCAGAAGTTTCTTTTACCGGACTCTTTGCCCGCGTCGGCCTTTTTTTGCTGGTGGATGCCTTTGAACGGATGGCGGTGGCTAAAGAGAGCCTTACCCCGGCCCATGCAAGTATCGAACGCAAGGTGCGGTATTCTGGATTGCCATTCACAGACAACGCCTGATACAGCCCCTCGCGGTTCAATCCCGTATCTTTCGCCAGCTTGCTCATGCCGCCGTTCATATCCACCACATTTTTCAAGGCCACTAAAAACATGCGCGGGTCTTCGTCCATAAGCGCGTCGCTTAGGTATGTTTCAACATCGCGTTTGGTTTTAAGTATTTTGCCCAAAGCCTCATGGTATGGGACAAACTGATTTGCTTTCGTCATTTCCTGCTCCTGTAATCGTTCAAATATCCGACTGCGCGGCGAATATCGCTGTCTTGAGTGGCTTTCGACCCACCGCATAGCAAAACGATAATCACAGGCCCATCCTCGGCGAAAAACAGGCGGTATCCGCCTTCCAACTGTAATCTCATTTCCCGTAAACCTTCCGCTTCTG
>JADGAO010000357.1 GCA_015231995.1 Nitrospinota bacterium
CAGGGCCGCCATCGCCAGCGAATCCGCCGCCAAGCGTGTATTCGCCCGCGATGGTTATCTGTTAGTCATCATCCGGGCAATCGTATGCGAATCCATATGGAATATACCAGCGTTTTTCTTCGTTCATAAAAACATAGAAAACACAAAATACAGGATTTTCCATGTTGAAAATATATTGCTTATTCCATACCAAAGGAATTTTGCTTTTATCGTGAAAGCAGACATATGTTCCACGTCCACGCGACTCAAGCCCAACGCTTCGCAACATCTTTATTTCTAGTTGCTTTGACTTAGTTATTATATTGTAAGCTGAATTTGGATGTATGTACAAATGATAATGCAGTACTGAATTTTTATCATCAAACAGTTTGGTTAACCATTGCCGTGAATTTTTATCAGAAAGAGATATTAAAGTCTCATAGTCTTTATTTGTAACCGCCTCAATGAATTTAGTAACACTAGGAATTATAGATATATAATACTCAGTTCCAATCTCGACTGGCGCAATATCCTCAGGATATCCAATATTAGCATTGGACAACAAAACTATAAGCAACAATAGGCAGATTTTCATAATTATTGAGTGAATCATTTTTTCAAATCGCATTTCATCCCACTATTTTGTCCATTGTCGAATGGCATTTCCGGGACATCGGAAGGATCAAAAGGAAGATGATGCCTCGGGTCTTCACGGGGACATCCGGGACATGGCCGCCAAGTGTAGTGTAGATGTGGATTACCAGCACCGCTACCATCTGAATTTCCTATCTCCTGTCCCTCTGTTACTTTATCATCAGGGGCTACAGTCGGCGCCGTATGCGCATAACCGGATTCGCTCCCGTCGCTATTTCTTATGATGATCTGGTTGCCGCCATTTGAATCGTACTTAATACGAATCACTGTTCCGTCATCACTTGACCTCACCGGACTGTTAATGGGATTTTCAATATCAATTCCATTATGCGGGGGATTGGGATTACGGGGTACCCCATATTCTGATGTAACATTCCCCGAATCCACTGGCCATGAGGTGAGTCCAAGCGGGTCTATAAAGTTAACAGGATCGTTGAACGTGTACCCGTAGAGGTTGATGTTGTCGCTGTAGAACAGCAATTTATCCTTGCTCGTCCAACGTCCCGTCTCACTATCGTAATCGCGCACGCCGAACCGAACGAGTTTCGTATTTTGGTCTAGGAGGCCTCCAGCAAAACCGAATGGTTGGAATCCGGGGTTTGTATCAAGAGTGACATTACCCCATTCATCATACTCCATGCGTTGAGCAATTGTTCCAGTCGCCGTGTCCACAACACGGCGGGGACTACCTAAATGGTCGCTGATGATTCGATATGTAAGACCGCCCTTGAGGATGTATTCCGGCACGTTTATCTTTGCGCCATAAACGAATTGGGTTGCCAGATTGCCAGCTCCGTCTAGTTCCGCAATTGGCTTCAAACCATCTTGATACAGCCAAGCCTGCGTCAATACACCGTTAACCTTTGTCCCAACTCTTCTGCTCTGCCCGTCCATTACATATTCAATCAACGTACCGTCAGGCATGGTTACACCAAGTAGATTACCCATCACATCGTAATTATAAGTTGTCGTTTGCCCGTTAGCCGTCTTCGCCAACAACTCCCCGTTTGGCGTATAGGTATAACTGTTATTACCGTATGTTGTAAGCCGATCTTGCAAATCGTAGTAACCCTGTGTCACGATTCCGTTCTGCGTGGCAGTTATGCGGTTACTGTTACCGTCGTACGCATAACTAGATACTTGCGCTCCGTTTTTGGATACGCTAACCAAGCGGCCAGCGCTGTCATATGCGTAATCATAGGTCGTGGCGACTCCAGCTACCGTCTCTACTTTGCGAGTGATTCGCCCAAGCGTGTCGCGTGTAAACTGCGTGTCGTACACTGCGGAGCCAGACAGTTTTGCCGTGTAGCCCGACATCTCGCCTAAGGTGCTATATGTCTGCGAAGTAGTCGCGCTTCCCAACGTAGTGCCGGTTATAAATCCATTACCGGTGTTTCTGGTGA
>JADGAO010000358.1 GCA_015231995.1 Nitrospinota bacterium
TGATGAAAATATAGAAGCAGGTGATACTGGCAATGTCACCTTGGAGGTGTTGGCGGAAGTGGGCGCTGGCTCTGCCCGCGCCGTGGCGCCGGATGAACCGGAACATATAACCATCGGCAAAAGCTTTTTACGGGGACACGCCAACAGCAAGCTCTTCGCCCTTCGCATCGCGGGGGAAAGCATGGCTCCCGAACTTAGAACTGGCGACATTGTAATCTGCGAAAAAACAGTGGGGGACTTGACTCGCATCCAGAGGGACAAGATGTATTGTGTGCGTCTAGACGAACAGGACGGATCAACGATTAAAAAATTAATGTACGTCCCCAGCGCCAAAGAACTTTTGTTGCTCCCTCTCAACCCAGCTTGCGACCCGGAACCCATAAAACTTCATGGCGGCGCAAGAAGTCCCGTGCGTGGAGTGGTGGTGGCGGTGTTCAGATATTTGAATAACGGCAAATAATGAAAAACAGAGCAGGCATCCTAATTCCCTTAATCATGTTGATAGTGGCCCCGCCATACGCTCATGCAGAAGAGCTTTTCGGCCCCTATCGCGCCACGGTCATAGAAGTCGTGGACGGTGACACGCTAAGGTTGAATGTCAATGTATGGCCAAAGCTATACGAAAAAACCCTGTTTCGTGTCGCTGGTGTGAACGCGCCTGAAATCCACGGAAAAATATCCGACTGCGAAAAAACAGCGGGACAGGCCGCAAAGACTTTCACGTCAGCCTTTGTTCTGTCTGCGACGGAAGTGATTATCTCCGGCGTGAAGCTGGAAAAATATGGCCGTGCGCTGGGGCATCTTTCCGTGAATAGCCAAGACCTGGGGAAAGCGTTACTGGCCGCCGGTCACGCCCGGCCTTATAATGGTGGGCGTAAAGAGCTTTGGTGTGAATAGGCATGGCGGATTGGTTTTTCATCGGCAAAGACGGAAAGAAGGCGGGGCCTGTCACGAAAGAAAGATTGACTTTCTTATCCCAAAGCGGAGAACTCGCCGTTTACACTCTTGTATGGACAGAAGGTCTGGATGACTGGATTGGATTAAAGGATTTGAGCAAAACAGACGACGGCTCTTTTAAGGTGAAATATTCCTGCCCAAAATGCAAAAGTGACAACGTTCAGAGGGTCGAAATCCTTTATAACTCCGGAATCACAAACACTGCAACAAAGACCGCCGCTATTGGCGCAGGAATATCTGGTGGAAGCATAGGATTGGGCGTGGGTGGCGCGACGACAAAAGGAACGTCACTGACGCAACTTGCAGAGCTACTGGCGCCACCCAAGGGAAACAAGCCAGTAGCGAAAATTGCGCCAGTTCCGGCTGTTGGAGCATTTATTTTTGGTTGCGCATGGTTCCTTTTTCTTTTGGTAATAGGAATGGCGGCAAACGGCGGCATAGGTAGTTTCGCTCTCATTTTGTTATTGATGGCCGGTGGATTTGGAGTGATCTATATTGCCTTTAAAGGATCGCAGAGGAAGGCTTCTGACGCGGAGGTTTACAACAAGACTGTATATCCAAAAGAATTGGAACGATGGGAACGATCCCAGTTTGAGTGGAAACTAAAGTTCGTATGCTTAAGATGTGGAGATGTTTTTATTCCATCGTGAGATAGGCATAAACGTCCCTTTTTACCCTCCCAAAAACCCTTTATAAAATTCTTTTCAAACTCGCACACCACCGACACGCCTAAATAAGCCCGCCCATCTATCCTGTCTCCATGATTGCAAATGGAGGCACGCATGGACGGAACTAAAAACATCTCATCTGGCCTTCGGCCTCCTTCTCCCGCAAGTGGCGTGGCTGCGCGCGATGATGTGAAGGTTTTACCCTACTCGCTGTCGCGGCGGTTGACGCGCACAGGGGACGTTCTTTTGTTTAGCGGCGTCGGGTTTGTGTCGGGCAGGATCAAGTCCTTAACCAAGTCCAACAAGTCACATGCGGAAATCGTCCAGTGGAATCTTGACCTGCTTATGTCCGCCGGGGCCGTGGGCGTCGGCACAGACTACCGCAGGCT
>JADGAO010000035.1 GCA_015231995.1 Nitrospinota bacterium
TGGCGGGTGTTTCTATCTCGATAAATTCAGGAGTAGCTAAAATCTTCCGCCTTTGCAATTCGAGACGCGGATTGTCGCCAAGGGTTTGCGTCGGCTCCACAAGATTCCGGAAAACCTGCTTGAGTTCCTCCGTCCCTTCCGGTGACTCCCCACCCAAAAACACATCCCTGAACGGAGTGGCCGTCAACCCTATCAAAGCCACCTGCTTGTTAAACATTTTCAGGATTTTCCTGTACGAAGGAGCCGCCGCCCTATGCGCCTCATCAATTATCATCAGCCGCAACGACGCATCCATTATCTCAAAAAGCGAATCACCGTTTTGAGCGGCCACGCCTGATTCGATGATGTTGACTATGCGTTGCGGAGTCGAGACAAGAACGCATGGTTCCGCCAATTTGGCCTTGAGCGTTTGGTGATGTCTGTTGAAATCGCTTGTATGTTTTCCCCAAAATCTCACCAGATGCAAACCGCAAACGTCGCTGGACGACTCCCACACCTGCCGAAAACAGACACAGGCCTGCTCGCATAATTCCTCCGTGTGGGCAAGCCAAAGAAGAACCTTTTTCTCGTGATTAATAGAGCCTTCGTTCAACCCCGTCAGATAGTCCCGCGCCGCCTCCACCGCCACGCGGGTTTTGCCCGCGCCTGTCGGCAAAGTGACAATGGCCTTTGATGACGGGCTTTTTATTTTTTCGACGATTTTTTCTTTGACCTCTTTTTGAAAGTCGGCCAGCGGAGCCAATATGAAACGCCCCTCCAGATATTCGTAATCAGGCCGGCTTTCAAGCGTTTCCACTCCGGCCAGTTGGTTGGGCATGCCTGCGCCCCGGACAAATTCTATCGCGGCATTCTTCCCCGGATACCATTTTTGAGGAAACTTCAAATGGCATTTTGACGCTATCTTTTCGCGGATATCCGCATCAGTCAGCAAATCCACTCCATGCTTCACGATAAGAGCCACAGCCAATTCTCTTTTCGTGCCCCGCCTGTCTTCGCCACTCCTGCGCTTCCTTGTCTCGCGGATGACATAAAGGAATGAAGGCCCCAAAAAACCTTCGAGCGTCTTATGATCGAACAGTTCGCATAACCGGTTTGCCGTCACCGCCTCCCACTCGTCTTTCACGAAAAAGCCGGACGACAAACTCTCTTCGGGCAAGGCTCCCATGCGTTTTTTCGCGACAAAACCGCCTACGCCACGGGGGCCTTTTTCAATCCTTTCATCAAGCAGTATGATATTTTGCAATTCGGCGTATAACTTTTCGTTTTTGAGCCATGGCCATTGTGTCATTATCTCGTCTTGCGATATTTCCCCCCTATCATTGAACCGCTCTATAATCTCTTTGGCGACAGGGGAACCTTTGCGGATTTTTGCGATGAAACCGCCCGCGACATGGGACCTTTTTTCTACATTCCGGCTATCGAGTATTATTCCCTGCAATTCTTCGTATAGTTTTTCATCGCTTAACCAATCCCATTTAGCCAGGATTTCATCTTTTGTTATTTCCCCATTGTTTTTCAGAAGTTCCACTACCTCTTTGGCGACGCCGAATATTTCGCGCAGATCATGCCGCACAGACAATTTGGAAGCGGAATCTTGCCCGGTTCTCATTTCCTCAACTCAAAATACGAAAATTTCCCGATTCTAAACGATATTTCGCCCTGCTGACTATGCGTATCCGTAGATTTGAAATCGAGATGTGACGCAAGCCCTCTTTTCCTTGGCTCTCCAGGAAAAGAGCCGGGGCGATGAAACGTAATTAATCCCCGGCAATCCAATGAAAATCCATCCGCGCAAGCGGTGAGGCGCCGGAGTACGCCACGTCTGTGCCGGAGAGGAACGAGTTAACAAACAAATATTTTCTCTTGAAAAGCTCAAACCGGAAACCTTCCAAAAGATTCTCTCGTTTGAACGAAGCGCAAACCGGGCCGGGGGCGGAATCGGACACTTCGATTATCGCGATGCCTTTGCCGGAGTTGTCAAACAGCTTTAGCGCTTTGAGCCCGGCGGCCTCCCGCGATTTGGAGACGCAGAACTTTATCGTGGAACCGTCTTTGTAGGTCTTTTTTATTTTAAGATTGTCGCCGCCGGCGGACATGCTCTCTACGGCATGGCCTTCCGCCATCCCGGAAGACCACGCAAAACAGACAACAACTGCGAAGGGTATCAACAACGATTTCACACGACCTCTTCTTTCTCCGTCAGCGAAAGGAAAATAGACTCCAGATCCATATCGCGCTCCCCGGCGATACCGGCAAGCTCCGCCACTGTGCCGACTGCGATGAGCTTTCCCTTGTTGAGTATCCCTATCCTGTCGCATATCTCCTGGGCGGTCGCCATTGTGTGGGTGGAGAGCAGAACCGCGCTTCCGTCCCGCGCCACGCTTTTAAACAGTTCCTTGACCTGCCTCATGCCGCGAGCGTCCAGTCCCACCATCGGCTCGTCTATTATGAACGCCTTGGGGTTGTGGGCCAGCGCGGAGGTTATGACAAGCTTCTGCCTCATGCCGTGGGAATAGCTTTCGATAAGCTCGTCGAGCCAGACATGGATGCTGAACATTTTCGTGAGCGACTCTTCGCGCGCCAAGACCGCAGGATCGCCGTCCACTTCGTATATTTCTCGAACAAACTGGAGGAACTCCCGCCCGGTCAGCTTGTCGTATATGAACGGTTTGTCGGGAACGAATGATGTGACGCGTTTTGCCGCGCGCGAGTCGTTTTGAGTGTCGAACCCGCCCACTGTCATGCGCCCATCCGTGGGAGTGAGCAGACCGGCCAGCATTTTTAACGTGGTGGTTTTACCGGCTCCGTTGGGGCCGAGAAAACCGAACACCTCGCCGGGCCGCACATGGAGGCTCAGATTTTTGACGGCAACGGTCTTGCCGTAGATTTTGGTTACGTTCTCTATTTTTATCATGCGGTCAAATTACCCATAAGGCTTATTTTAACTCAAGTTTCCCAAACTGTTGATTAAAAAGTCTATTTCACCCTTATGCGCTTCCCAGTGGTCGCCCGGCCACGGCTCCTAACCATGCAGTCCAAGAAGTGATCACTTCAACAGGTAACGATCCGCTTTTGCCGAATAACATCGGAGGGAAATAACACAATCCCGATATTGCTGTAACAACCCTCTGAGCTGTATCATAAATCCGTTTTCACAAAACTGGGGGCCGGTCTTGATAAACGGAAACCGTCTTGGAGATATCCTGTCCAAAGCAGGGTTGATAACCGAGCCGCAATTGCAGGAAGCCCTCAAGGAAATGGATCAGCGCGGCACACGGCTTGGACGGGCGCTGGTTTGCCTGGGATTCATCAGCGAAGAGGGTCTTGCAAACGCCCTGTCACAGCAGCTTGGGATCGAGCTTGCCGATGTGGATATAGCCAATCCGAGCGAAGAACTGTTAAAGCTTATCCCCGTCTCTCTTGCCAAAAAACGCGCCATACTGCCGTTGGAGCGGCGAAACGGCCATATCGTGGTCGCAATGGCCGATCCGCTTAATCTTGCAGTCGTGGACGAGATTTCATCCAGGCTTTCCACCCCTGTCCTGGTGGCTGTCGCGGCGGAGGACAGAATAGAAAAAGCCATAGAAAGACTCTACGGCGCGGCCAAAATCCCCGTAGCGGATTTATCTGCGACAGTAGCCCCAGCCGTTTCACGCATGATCGAGTCCGTCATCCGGCAAGGTGTAAAGGAACGAGCGTCCGACATACACTTCGAACCGGAGGAGGATTTCATCCGTATCCGGCATCGCATTGACGGGGTAATGCTGTCTGCGGAAACACATCCAAAAGCTGTCGCTGGCTCCATGATTTCGCGTCTTAAAATCATGGCCGGAATGGATATCGCGGAAACCCGCGCCCCACAGGATGGCGGGTTCAGGTTGAAAATGGACTCCAACGACGTGGAATTCCGCGTCTCCTCCTTCCCCACCATTCACGGGGAGAGTGTTGTTTTGCGGATACTCGCCCATTCGGACACGCCTTTGGGACTGGCGGAGACAGGACTGGATGGACTGGCCTTGGCCGGTTTTCGCGAGGCGATAGAAAGCTCATGGGGGCTTGTCGTGGTCACTGGGCCTACCGGATCCGGCAAAACCACCACGCTGTATGCGGCGATTAGCGCGCTTGCCTCGCCGGGAAAAACAATAGTGTCCATAGAAGACCCGGTCGAGCGAAGGTTAGCCTTCGTGCGGCAGACACAGGTGAATCTCAAGGCTGGACTAACCTTCTCCAAAGGCCTGCGGTCGGTACTGCGGCAGGATCCAGATATCATCATGGTTGGGGAGATACGCGACCCGGAGACGGCGGAAACAGCCGCGCAAGCCGCGCTCACAGGACATCTTGTGCTCAGCACAATGCATACGGTGGACTCCGCCTCCGCCGTCGTAAGGCTGTTGGACTTGGGCGTCGAGCCGTACAAAATCGCTTCAACCCTCAAACTTGCGCTGGCGCAAAGGCTGGTAAGGAAATTGTGCCAGTCCTGTAAAGAGCGGACGGACGGGGCAGGCTGGAACGGGCCTGGTTGCCCTTCATGCAAAGGCGCTGGATACAAGGGTAGAACTGGGATATTCGAGATCATCGGCTCCGGCGAGGGGATCAAAGAGCTGATAATGGGCAGACGCCCGGCTCACGCTATACGGGATCACGCCGTCAACGCGCTTGGGTTGGAGACCCTGCGCGATGACGGATATCGTAAAGCGGAGGCTGGGATTACATCGCATCAGGAAGTGGATCGGGTGACGCGCAACTTGCGTTGACGTGGCTGAACCGCTTCCTTTGGGAGAACATGACCGCGCGTAAGCTTCACCGTGACCACGGTCTTTTACTAACCGATGCTCATCCGAGTCCAAATGCTCGGCATGGGTGTTCTTGTACATTGCAGGGCGAAGCGAAGGCTCCTTCCTTCCCCACCCTTTAGTAAGGGGAGGTGGCGCGTCATCGCGCCGGAGGGGTAGCCCCCCTGAAAAGGGGGGTGGCGCAAAGCGCCGGGGGGTTAAAAACCCCCTCGCAACTGCGTTGCGGTCCCCCGAGCTTCGGGGGACAAATGGGTATCTTCACCCCGCCGTCTTTGTTTATCAAAGCGCCCAATATTGGGAGTCCGAGGTGAAGAACACCTCGGACAGCGTTTGTCGCTTCTGTTTTACCATTTGGCGACAGCCCTATATGCGATGGCAATGTTTATCAGGAAATCTAAGGAATAATCCAGAATCGCCATACGGGGAAGGTCAGACTCCCCCCATCATGGATTCGTGCAGTTGGCGCCTGCGGTTGGCATGGGTATTGGCATGTCGAGATTGCCTATGCCGTTTAGCGATATCTCCACGTTAGTCCCAAGGCCGGCCAAGGTTGGCGAGCAAACTCCGCCGGCAACCGTGTTGCCCGCTCCGCAGATCAGGGTATGCAATTGCGAACATGACATCCCGGTGTTGCCGCTAAGGTAGATTTGCGCGGATATAAGGGTGGAAAGCGAACCGACGCCCGTCGTGATATTGTTGCTGGCCAAATCCAGAAACGCCAAACTTGTGAGCGACGCCAGAGGCGCCACGTTCACGATCAGGTTGTTGGCCAGCCACAGGTCGGTCAAAGAGGTCAGACCGGAAAGCGGGGTTATGTTCGATATGTTGTTGCCGTAAAGCTCCAACTGAACCAACCCTGTGAGGCCCGCAAGAGGGGTCACGCTTGTTATATTATTGGCGCCCAACCATAAATTGGCCAGGTTGGCGAGGTTGGCCAGAGGCGCGATATTCGTTATGTTGTTGCTTCGAAGATGCAACCAGGTCAGGTTCGTTATGGTAGCCAGTTGCGCCACCTTGGCGTCTGTTATCTGGTTGCCGTCAATAGCCAATACCGTTAGATTCGGAAGAGTGGTCAACGGCGTCACATTCGCAATCTGATTGGAACCGAGGTCCAACCACGTTATCGCGTTCAGGCCGGTCAGTGGAGCCAGGCTTGTTATCTGGTTGCCGTACAGAGCCATTGCAGTCAGCCCTGTCAGGTTCTGCAAACCCGCAAGGCTTGAAATATTCTTAAAGCCGCAGTCTAAATACCCAGTCACCTGCGTAGTTGTGGTGGCTCCAGGGAATGCGGCCGCGATGCAGGCGGCCAGGTTGACGTCCGAAAACAGGCCGGCCAATAAGACCCCGCCGGGCGGTGTGGCGCTAACCTCCGCCGATAGCGGGCTTTCACCGGAGGGGCCAACCGCAGTTACGGCGTAATGATAGGCGGTTCCGTTCGTTAATCCCGTATGCTGGTATGGCGACGTCACCCCCGCTATCTGCGCGCTCGTTGTTGTTACGGGTGACGTGAGGCTCCAATAAAGGTTGTACGACGTGGCTCCGGCGACCGGATTCCAGCTTACCGTCACCTGCGTATTCCCCGGCATAGCCGTCACGCCTGCGGGGATCGTGGCAGAGCCTGCGCTTATTCGGGCCGAACCGCTGGCCCTGCCGTTCGTGTCGCCATCGTCAACCTCGCATGTAAGCGATGAGACGGCCGTTGATTTAACGGCATACCGCGATGTCGCCCCGTCGGCAGTCCACCCATACCCGTCCGACCAGGTGTACGAGAGCCGGTCTCCATCCGCGTCCGACGCGGAACACTCGAGGTTTAGCACGTCGCCGACCACCGCAGACGCATTGTCCACCACGACGTAATTGATCGTTGGGGTAGCGTTGCTCACGTTGATGACGGCGCTCCCGCGAGCGGCTCCGCCATGCCCGTCGCTGGCGGTGACTGTTACCGTATAAGAGCCGCTCCGGCCAGCCGACCAACTGACCGAAGAACCGGAGCCGGAAATGCTCCCGCCGCCGCCATCCCAGGCGAAGCTTTGGCCGTCGGCAGTGTCCTGATCAGTCACTGAGGCGGTAAGGGTCACTGTTTCGCGCTTTCGAGGCGAACTGTCGCTTACGGATACGCCGCTCAACTCCGGCGGGCTGTTGACTGAAAGACCGATGCTGATCACGCCGTTATAACCGGGGACGAGAGTGGCGCTAGTAGAGCCGGAGAAACTCAACCCGATATCCGTATCCACCACAACGCTGAAACTCCGCTCGCCGGGAGTAACCGACCCGCTTACCTGCCCGCTCGAAAGCGGCACGTCCAGCGTGACAGGCGACATGTCGGCGCCGGAAATTGTGACGCGGCAACCGGTGACATAAGCCGGAGCGGACATCATTTTGGGCGAGGATGTGGAGGTTAATTGCGAGGAGCGGGCGTCGAAAGAATAGTTCGAAGGCCAGCTTAAATTAAGGGAAACGCCGCTTTTCTTCTCTAACCCATCGGAGCCGGGGCCGGAACCGCAACCCGACAGCGCGCAGATTGTAATGGCAAGTAAAACGACTGCGATAAGCGGCGAGATTCTGGGAAACGCCATCACAACAATCCTTTTGGTTCAAAATCGCCTCGGTCGCAGAAGGCTTCATCACTATGATGGCTTTTAGCGACATGAACTGTCTGTAATGTAATTGATACAAGGCAAAATGTCAAAGAAGCGGCTTCTTTACATCATAACGGGCCGCGTATAGAATTACACTCTTTTCAAGGGCGGGATGATGATAGACATAAGCAGAGTGATACCGCACCGTCCGCCATTCCTTTTCGTGGACAGGGCGCTGGAGCTTGACGAGAAAAAAATCGTGGCGGAAAAATATCTTTCGCCCGACCTGGATTTTTTCAAGGGCCACTATCCTGGGTTTCCGCTAATGCCGGGCGTCCTGGCGCTCGAGGCTATTTTCCAGGCTGGGGCGATACTTATCGGAAGCGGTATACTGTCTGGCGACGAGCGGCAGGGCGTTCCCGCACTGACAAGGATTAGAGACGCCAAATTCAGGAGGATGATCCGGCCCGGCGACACGTTGCGCCTTGCCGTGGAGGTGGAGGAGCGGGCAGGCCCGGCGTTTTTGATGAAAGGCTCCGCCACGGTAAATGGCGAGGTGGCCGTGAACGTCATATTCACTTGCGCTCTGATTAAAATCGAGGGATTTAATCTGCTCGAACACATGGATGGAGAATGAGGCCTTGAGCTTTCTAGGTTTTGAAGGGAAAACATTTCTCATATTCGGCGTCGCAAACAAAAAAAGCGTCGCGTGGCGCATAGCCGATATCATACGCAATGAAGGGGGGGAGACAGTTTTCTCCGTGCAGGACGCGGAGAAAAAAGCGGCTGTGGCCAAACTGTTTCCCGGCTCGGAAATCCACGTATGCGACGTCTCCTCCGAAGAGTCGGTGAAAGCGTTGGCTGTAGAGGTCGCCTCAAGCGGGAAGGTTTTGGGCGGCATCGTCCATTCCGTGGCGTTCGCCAGTTATTCGGAGGGGTTGAAGCCGTTCCACGAAGTGAAGAAAGAAGACTTCATGAAGGCGATGGATATCTCATGCTTTTCGCTTGTGACCGTCTCGAACGCTTTCAAGGAAATATTGGACAAAAAGGCCGCCGTAGTCACGATATCCATATCCACCACCCGGATGGCGGCTGAAAACTACGGTTACATGGCGCCCATCAAAGCGGCCCTCGATTCCACGCTTTGCTTTCTGGCCAAGAGTTTTTCTTCATTCTCGGAGATACGCTTCAATGCGGTGGCGCCTGGCCTTCTGAAAACCTCCGCTTCCGCCGGGATACCGGGATATGTGGATTCATACCTGTTTGCGGAGAAGGCCATTCCCCGCAAAAGAGCGCTCGACACGTCCGAAGCGGCCAATGTCGCCGCGTTCCTTCTAAGTGGCGCCTCAAGCGGCATTAACGCGCAAAAAATAGTCGTGGACGCCGGGATGGAGATTAATTTTTTCGACGGTGAAATTATAGGTAAAGTGACAAGGCAGAATTTGACTTGACCGCTATTTGGAACGGACTAGCAAGAAGCCGTCCTTTCCCTCCCGCGCAAAGGAGAGCTTTGCGTAAGTCAACGATTTCCATATTTTGTCATCATGAGGGAGCCTCGGCGACCGAAGGATCAGCGCCGTTGTCATCCTGAAGGAGTCCTCGACTGAAGGATCAACGTAGAATAAATTGTTCTTTAGATAGATGCTTCACTGCGTTCAGCATGACAACTCAAGCGCCCAGAATGACAATGTTGCGAATGTGATGGATTACGCAAATATCTCCTTGCTTCGGGTGACAAAGTCGGCGTCCGTGGGGCGCTCTTCACCTCGCCGTCCCTGAGACATCTGATCCGGGTTCATAGTGAAACGGTATGGCAAAGTGAAATTTGCTCCCGGAGCCGGGCTGGCTCTCCACCCATATCCGTCCGCCCATCATGTTCACCAACAGTTTGGATATGCTCGTGCCCAGCCCTAGCCCGCCATGCTTTCTGGTCAATGACCCGTCCGCTTGCGTGAAGCTTTCAAATATCTTGTCCTGTTTTTCCTCCGGTATCCCCACTCCAGAGTCATGAATGGTGAACCGTATCATCGCTTTTGCCTCGCTATAACCTTCTGGAGCCACTATGATCCCGACGCCGCCGGCCTCTGTGAACTTCACCGCGTTATCGGCCAGGCTTGCGATTATTTGGCTCAAACGGGACGGATCGGCCCTTACACGGATTGGCAAAGTTTTATCATATTGAAGATGGAACTCAAGCCCCTTTCGTGTGGCCTTATCCGACACAACCACAGCGGCCTTCTCGACTGTCTCCTTAAGGTTCACCCAGGAATCCTTCAGCCCGGAAAACCGCCCGCGCTCCAGGTGGGTAAAATCCAGCAAATCGTTTATGAGGGTTAACAGCGTGTCGTTGGAGGACTCGATCATTGCCACATAAAGCTTCTGGTCGTCCGTAATCTTTGTCTGCCCCAACAGTTGAGCGAACCCGAGCGAGACGCTCAACGGGGTCCTCAACTCGTGGCTGATGTTGGAGAGGAACTCGCTCTTGGATCTGCTGGCCGCTTCCGCCTCTTCTTTGGCCTTGATGATCGCCTCCGCCGCCCGTTTGCGGACAGATATATCCCGCGCCAGGGTCATCACCGACGGGTTCCCATCGTACTCGATGTATGTGGATTGCACTTCCATGTCCAGCGTAGAGCCGTCCAAACCGATTATTTTCTCCTCCATCACCGGCGCGCGCTCTTTGTTCCTCATTATTGCGGCTATACGGTTGGCCGCCGCCTCGCGCGAGTCCGGATGAACGAAGTCCAATATGGGTTTGCCGATAAAATCGGCGCTGGATCTGGCCCCGACAAGCTCCCGGGCCGCAGGGTTGGCGAAAATGATCTTGCCGCCGCTGTGCAACACCACGGCGTCCGGCGCAAGCTCCACGAGCCGCTGATACAAGGCGCCGCGTTCCACAAGAGCGCCCTCAAGCATGTTGAGCTTTTTCACAAGAACGATTATCAACAGCGTAACCGATACGGAGGCGAAAAACGCCGACACCGCGCCAGTGACGATAAAATCGTTTCTTATGTTCCCGTGAAAGAACAAGCTCATTTGCGAAACGATGATGAATGTCAGCGTTTCGGATAGGAACAGGGATATCCATAGAAGATGCCAGAGGCTGGTTCTTTTCAACAATTCAACTGCGCGTTCAATCACGGTTTTTCCGCAAATAAAATTATCGAATCGAGCGTTCGGAAAAGACGAGCCATCGCCGCTACAAACAGAACCCCCTGAGTCAACGCCCCGGTTTTGGCATTTCATCGATTTTGCTGGAAAGATGTGTCTTGTTCAAGATAAATTTGTATTGAATCGAAACGTGTGTAAAAAATTGTTCGATCCATGATTCCGAAGTTGAAAGGAAGATTGCTGGCCGTAACAGCACGAGCGCTGTTAAACTTGCAATCTGACGTCTGTAACTACGTAGCGTTATTTTATACTTTTCGGCTGAAAGCATAGAATGTTCTGTTTTACTTTGATCCTTCAGTCGCAGGGCCTCCCTCAGGATGACAACTGTCGGCAATTATCATTCTGAGCCCTTCGCAGGCTCAGGGTAAACTCTGCGACGAATCTATCAAGAAGAACTGGTTTGAAGATAAACAAAGTCCTGATTGACGACGCGGCCTGCGAGGCCTTTCGCATGAAACTCGCCCGGCTCCTTGTGACGGCGCATGACCACTACTGGCTCGATGAAGCCGTTCGCACAGCCACAGGCCTGGCGACATCTATCATCGCCTGTGACGTAGAGGCCGGGTTGGAAATAATAACGGATTCGACGCCCGATGGCAGGCCCGGCGCGTATCTTTTGTTTTTCGGCAGAACTATCGACGGTCTTGGCAAAAGCCTTCTTACCCGTATCGGCCAGGGCTTGATGACATGCCCGACAACCGCCGTCTTCAACGCGATGCAGGGCGGCGAGGCGCTTGACGTGGGCCGGAAACTCGCCTATTTCGGCGACGGGTTTGAAGAACCGAAAACCCTATGGGAGCGGCGGATGTGGAGCATTCCCGTGACGGAGGGAGAGTTTCTTGTCGAGGAAAGTTTCAACGTAGGCGACGGCGTTGCCGGAGGCGCGTTCATCGTGATGGCGGAGAGTTTGGAATCGGCGCTTACCGCCGTGACGAGGGCGCGGGATGCGATAAACCCTCTCCCCGGCGTGATACTGCCGTTTCCCGGCGGCTCTGCCCGTTGCGCCTCCAAAGTAGGTTCGGAGAAATATCCCTTTTTGAAAGCCTCAACGAACACCCGATTTTGCCCGACGCTAAGGGGACGAGTGGAGTCCAAAGTTCCCGAAGGTGTGACGACAGCGCTGGAGGTGGTGATAGACGGCGTGGACGTTGAATCGGTGAAAACCGCAATGCGAGCCGGAATACACGCCGCGTGTGAAGTGAATGGCGTAAAGATGATAACGGCGGCCAGTTTTGGGGGAAAACTTGGAGGTATGGAAATCGTGTTAAGAGAGCTGTTCAACCAACCTTACTAATAGAGCCTCGTTCAAGCGGTGGAAGCAGTTTTTGGACTTTCGCCAGAATGTTCTCCGCCATGTATGACTTCAGCTCTATGTCATCCGCTCCGGCCTCCAACGCTAATTGTTCACAGGTTGGCCCGCTCTCATTTTCCGCCGAAGAAATAACGGAAGTCACAGCTATAATGGGGATGTTTTTTAAATTGGAATTTTGCCTGACCGCCCGGATAAAAGCGAAACCGTCAATTCTCGGCATTTGCAGATCGGTGATTATCAGGTCGGGCCTTGTTTCGATCAATTTCTGCAACCCGTTAGCGCCATCAACGGCTTCGATAAACCCGATTTTTTCGAGAGACGAAATATACTCTCGAATGATTTTGCGTTGCGCTTCCTGATCGTCCACAACAAGAATAACCCGCTCAACATCAGGGATGGAAACATAGAACACCGAACCCTTCCCGATCTCTGATTCCACGGAAATCGTCCCCCCCATCGCAACCATCAGATCATGGCAGTACGGAAGCCCAAGACCGGTACCCCTCTCCCCGGCCGTGCCGGTTGTTGACGTTTTTACGTCGTGCTTAAAGAGGTTCGGCAGTGTATCCTTCGCGATTCCAACACCCGTGTCTTTAATTGCGATGATGCTCTGGCGCTCCGATGGCGCGAAAATATGGATTGTCCCGCCCTTTTGCGAAAACTTTATTGCGTTCGAAATCAGGTTCGCTATAACCTCCCCAAAAAGGGCCGGGTCGCAAAAAAGCCTCAATCCTTCAGGAATTTCGTTTGATATAGATACGACCTTTTTTTCCGCCAGAGCGTCCATGTTGGACACACAGTATCCAATAACTTCCCTTGCGTTGAAAAACGCCTGGTTCAAGGTTATTTTGCCGCTTTTCAGCCTGCCTATATCCAGCAAAGTATCTATGAGTTTCAACAGGCTTTTCACGGAATTGCGCATCCGCTCGACAATCTGTCGTCTGGTTTGCTCGGCAAGGTTTAGGCCGGCGTCCGCGCCCATCATTTCCAGAAGGCTTGATACACCGGCCAACGGCGAACGCAAATCGTGCGAAACGATGTTTAGGAATTTGTCCTTTAGCGCATTGGAGTTTTCAGCCACTTCCCTTGCCATCTGCGCTTCGAGAGAACGCTTTACCTCCGTAAGATCGGAAAAAATGCCGAGGTAGTTGGTGATTATACCGTTTTCATCCGTTATGGAATTTATGATGAGCCATGCCGGAAAAATCTCGCCGCTCTTTCTTTTGCTAAACAGCTCCCCCTGCCAATGGCCGAAGTTTTTTACGGAATGCCACACGTTAGCGTAAAAATCCTGTTGTTGCGTGACCGGAAGAGCTATCTCAAAACTCACATTGGCGGCATCGGGCAAATCATACCCTATGATGGATGAGCAGGCTTTGTTTATCCGCAAAATCCGCCGGTTTTCATCGGTGATTATTATCCCTTCCCGGCTGTTTTCAAACACTTTCTCGGATAGACGAAGCTGCTCCTCGGCAAACCTTCGTATAGTTATTTCGCCCACAAGGTTGTGGGTCATCAAACTTATCGAGTAGCCAAGCCGGGCTATTTCATCTCTGCCGCCTGTCACAGGCGATTCCGTTGATAAATCTCCATTGGCAATCGCCTCGGCGGCGGTGGTTATGGCGACAACCGGTTTTACGATCCTGCCGGAAATAATCCAGCCAATGATGGAGAACAAGACGCTAAGAACAGCCCCCAGCGCGATAATTGTTCTCTGTGTGACATAGGTAGACGCGAACGCTCTGGCGGTGGTGTCGCGAACAAGGATCGTCCAGCCAAGACCTTGGGCGTTAGGATATCTGCGGCCTACGGTGTAGCCGGTTATATACTCTTTGCCGTCGGTCCATTTCTCCGTAATGTATCCGTGACCACCTTTGCCAATGATGGAGGCCGTTTTGGGGGCAAGCGGGGCGAAAGGCGTGTGCAGTTGCGGAAGCCCGGTCAATACAAGCCCTTTATCGCTGAGCAGGATTATCTCAACATCGTATTTATCGTCTATAGTCTTTATCAGGCTTTCCATCCATTCCCACCTGATATACGCTCCAAGAACGCCCATGAATTCGTCATTCAAGTCAAATACAGGCACAGCCACGTCCAAAAGATAAAACATCTCGCCGGATGGATTGGGCGGCTGTTCGGCCAACAGCATGGCTTCATGCGCGTCGCCAAGGAACGGTTTGCTTCTCCCCTGAATGAACCAAGGGAGCAAAGATAGGTCAACGCCCTCCAGGTATTCGCCGGTTCCGGCGACGCAAACGCCGTTTTTGTCGGTAAGGCCTAACCACGCATAGCTTTTAAAAGCCGACTGGGTGTCTTCCAGTATTCTCCGCTTTTCCTCAAGCGGCACTTCCCTGTCGCGCATAAGTTTTCTGGTGGCGCTCAACTTAATTTCGCGTAACCTCTCACCGATAGCCATTTCGGTGGTGTCGCTTAGGCTGTGGGCAAGGATGTTTAGAGATTCGCCCACTTGCCGTTCTGACATGCCAAGGCTGATATTGGCCGATATGATTGCGAGCACCGCCGCGAGAGTGGCTGTCAACAAACCGATGGCTAGCGCAATCCGGGCGCGAAGGCTTACGATGGGATTAAGCTGGGATGACAACCATGAGCTCAACTACAAAATCCTCTCAGCGTTCAGGCTATGCGTGGCCGTCACTCAAAATCCATCTCGAAACTATACACTCCCTCGGTAAGCGCGCTCTTTATCTTCAATCCGCTTTTGTTGAAAACGGCCTGCATGGACTTGTTGTCGCGCAGAACTTCCGCAGTGAAACCACGGATGCCGTTCCTGCGGGCGATGTTCACCAGGTATTTGAACATGAACTTGCCAATGCCCCGGTTCTGCCACTCGTCGCGCACGACAAAGGCCACTTCCGCACGGTTTGTCTTGGGATTGAGGTAATAACGCGCTATCGCTATTATCTGCTCCCCAGCCGCGTCTGGCACGGCGCCGACTATCGCCACGTCCTGACGATGGTCAATGTACACGAAGTTGTGTATCTGGCGATGCGAGATGCGCGTAAGATGCGTCATGTAACGGTAATAGACCGTCTCCTGCGACAGAGAATAGAACAGGTCGCGCGTCGCCGCCTCGTCCGTGGGGCGGATGGAGCGGAAGTTGACCTGCGTCCCGTCGTCCATCAGGAACATTGTGCGAAGCTCCTGCGGCGTCAGCCATATCTTGCCTTCCACTTCGGCCATGTCGGGCCGCATGTATTTAAGCTCGATCGCCTCATGGAGTAGCTGTTCGCGGAAATCGGGATGCGCCACGCTGATAAGCGCCATCGCCCGTTCCTGTATGTTTTTCCCGTGCAGGTACGCCACGCCGTATTCGGTGACGATGTAATGCACGCCGCCGCGGGTCGTCACCACGCCAGCCCCTTCCGACAACCGCGAGACAATGCGCGACACCTTGCCACCCATCGCCGTTGACGGAAGCGCGATAACCGACTTTCCGCCGGAAGACCTGCCTGCGCCACGGTTGAAGTCCACCTGCCCGCCTATCCCCGAATAGAACTTCGTCCCGATTGAGTCCGCGCAGACCTGCCCCGTAAGGTCAACCTGCATCGCCGTGTTTATCGCCACCACCTTGGACAGTTGGCCGATGACCGACGAGTCGTTGACATACTCCGTAGGGTGGAACGCGAAAAGCGGATTGTTGTCTATGTAGTCGTAGAGTTTTTGCGTGCCAACGCAGAAGCTGGCGACGATCTTCCCGCGATCGAGCGATTTGCGCGCGCCGGTGACGGCCCCGGACTCCACAAGGTCTATTATCGAGTCCGTGAACATCTCCGTGTGTATGCCGAGGTCTTTTTTATCTTTAAGAAACAAAGGAAGGCTCTGCGGAACGTTCCCTATCCCGACTTCGATGGTGGAGCCGTCTTCGATGATTGAGGCGAGATTCTCGCACACCTGCCGTATCCGGTCCGTGGGGGCGGGAGAAGCCACCTCGATTATGGGAGCGTCAACAGGCGCCAGCGCGTCCAGATCGTACACATGGACGAACGAGTCGCCAAACGTCCTGGGCATTTGCGGGTTGACCTGCGCGATGACCAGCGCCGCGTTTTCCACCGCGCTTTTCACGATGTCCACCGACACGCCCATACTGCACATCCCGCGCATGTCCGGCGGCGTGACCTGCACCAGCGCGACATCCACCCGCAACTGGCCGGACGTGAACAGGCGGGGTATGTCCGAAAGGAATATCGGCGTGTAATGGCCGTACCCCTCCTGTATGACCCCCCGGACGTTTGAACCGATGAAAAAGGAGTTGACCATGAAGTTGTCCGACATCTCCTTTGTCGCGTAGGGAGCCTCGCCGTGGGTGACGATGTGGACTATTTCGATGTCCGCAAGGTCGCGGTGGCGGGCGGTGAGCGCCCTGATAAGCTCCTGCGGCGCGGAACAACCAGAGCCTATGAAGACGCGCTGGCCTGGGCGCAACTTCATGACGGCCTGTTCCGGCGTCATTATCATGTCGCCGTATTTTTCTTTCCAGCCCGGATCGAACGAAATATTTTTCCCGCTCATGGCTTTGTTTCCTGAACGAGTGTTATGCGAGCGTCCGCCACCACCGGCTCCACCCCCACCTCGCCGACGATGAAGGGGTTTATGTCCAGTTCGGCTATCTGCGGAAAATCCGTGGCCAACTGGCTGATACGCTGTAACCCGTCGGCGATGGAGTTCATGTCAACGGGACGTTGGCCGCGAGCGCCTTTCAACAGGGCGTATGAACGGGTGCTCACCAGCATCTTCATCGCCTCATCCGCTGTTATCGGGGCCAAATAGAAGGTGACGTCTTTCATCACCTCCACGAATATGCCGCCAAGCCCGAACATCAACATCGGGCCGAACGCCGGGTCGCGCGTCATACCGATGATGACCTCCCGGCCTCTCGTCGCCATTTTCTCGATGTACACGCCATCAAGCTCGACCTCCGGGGCGCGTCGCTTGATGCGCGACATCATCAGGTCGTAAGCGTCGAGCACCGCCTCCGCATTGCTCAAGCCAAGCCGCACACCGCCGAAGTCGGACTTGTGGATGATGCCCGGCGACGCTATTTTCATCGCCACCGGATATCCGATGCGATCGGCTATCTCCAGAGCCTCGTCGGAGGTGGCCGCAAGTTGACCGGCAGGGACGCTGAACCCGTAGGCGGCCAGCACATCCTTCGCCTTCTCCTCGCCTATCTGAAGCCTGCCTGCGCGGTAGTGATGCGTGATGATACGCTCCACCCTTCTGCGGTTGACTGTAAACCTTGTCACGATGCGCGGGGGCCTTTTGCGCCACAACACATAATCGTACATCGCCCGCAGGGCCGCCACGGCCCTCTCCGGCGAAGGGTAATCCGGCAGACCGGCGGTCGCAAGCTCTTCCCTGCCCGGCATGACGTCCTCCCCGCCCATGAAGGTGACGAGAACCGGTTTGTTGCCCCGCACGCATCCAGCCAACGCACGCGCCGTCTCCGCCGCTTTGGTCATCGCCTGCGGGGTGAGAATAACGATGATCGCGTCCACAGTGTCGTCATCAAGCGCGGCGTTGAGGGCCAGCGCGTACCTTTCCGGGTCCGCGTCGCCAAGCACGTCTATCGGATTGGCGATGCTGGCGGCGGAGGGGAGCTTGCAACTCAAATGCTCCGCCGTTTCCACCCCGAGCGTGGTCACTTTCATTCCCGATTTCTCGACGGCGTCCGCCGCCATGATGCCCGGCCCGCCGGCGTTGGTGATTATCGCCACCCGGTCGCCTTTGGGAAGCGGTTGCATGGCGAACGCAGTGCAATAATCGAACAGAGCTTCGAAAGTCTCCGCGCGGATCACTCCGGCGCGTTTGAACGCGGCTCCGTATGCGATATCCGCCCCGGCGAGGCTACCTGTGTGCGACGACGCCGCTTTGCCGCCGGCCTTCGTAACGCCCACTTTCATGAGCACCACGGGTTTGACCGACGCCGCCTCTTCGGCCACTTTGATGAACTCGTCGCCGGTAAGAATATTTTCCAGATACCCCATGATGACGCGGGTCTCTTTGTCTTTGGAGAGAGCTTTGAGAAAATCGGACTCGTCGAGGTCGGCCTTGTTGCCGATGCTTATCAGTTTGGCCAACCCTATCCTGCGGGCCGCCGCCCAGTCCAATATCGCCGTGCAAAGCGCGCCCGACTGGGATATTACGGATATACCACCCACAGGCGGCATTTTTCTTGCGAACGAGGCGTTGAGCCGGTGATGGGTGTTGATGAGGCCCAGACAGTTCGGACCCATCAGTCGCACGTTCTGGGCCGCGCAGATTCGCGCGATTTCCTTCTCCAACGCGGCCCCGTCCGGCCCCACTTCCTTGAAACCGGCGGTTATCACGATGATGGACTTCGCCCCCGCCTTTATGGAGCTTTCAACCGCGGCTTTCACCGAAGCCGTCGGCACGGCTATCACGCTCAAATCGAGCGGTTCGCCAATGCCGGTCAGGTCGGGATAGCATTTGACGCCGAGTATTTCGTCGGCGGTGGGATTGACGGGGATCAACCGTCCGGCGTAACCGCCTTTGACCAGGTTGTTAAATGTCTCGTAACCAACCTTGCCAGGCGACTTGGAGGCGCCTATCACAGCCACTGATTTGGGATAAAGCAACGTTTCGAGCATTGGCTTCAAATCCTCCCTAGCCGCATTCTAGCGCCATCGGACGGCGGAGTGATATTTTTATTGTCGCGATCGGGACAGGGCTATATGTTTGCCACCTCTTCAATGTTCCGTTTTTTCACATGCACGTGGGCGGCCATCTTTATTTTTGCGGAAAGTATCCTGTTGACGGTATCCATCCCCTGATAGAGCTTGAGGTCTTCCT
>JADGAO010000036.1 GCA_015231995.1 Nitrospinota bacterium
CCAATTCCGGGGGGATTTTTAAATTATTTTGGTTTGATCCAAAAAAATTTTCGTTTGGCGCATGATTACATGGCGATTACTCAAGTTGGCCACGCAATCTTGTTGGGCTGATAATATATTGAAAAATTGGAGCCGACGGTGAGGATTGAACTCACGACCTGCTGATTACGAATCGGGCAATAGTAGTAATAACATGACCATTAGTGAAACGCTTTGAACCTTGCTATTATTGACTAATACCCCATAAACACTGCCTTTTCTCAATTCTTCATATTGCTTGCTTGTTCACATAATTTCATTCATAATGCTAGCCAATTGCTAACCAATTACTTCTGGCTAGCGTTTATGGAGGTAAATCATGGCGTTCACCGATGCGAAGATCAGGGCGCTCAAGCTGGGCAAAAAGCGGAGTATCGAATGGGGCGATGACGGCTTAGGTATCCGGGTTGGGGAGAAGCGGAAATCTTGGGTTTACATGTACCGCTTCAACGGCAAGCCGCGCATGATGACGCTGGGAGCTTACCCAGTCATGGGCGTGGCCGATGCTAACCTTAAACGTTCAGAGGCGCAAAAGCTTCTTGAAGACGGGTTCGACCCCGGCTCCGGGCTTGTCGCCGCTAGGAAGGCCAATAGGGAGGCCATGACAGTTAGCGAGCTGGTTGAGGAATACCTGGAAAAGTGGGCGCGTCCACGGAAACGGTCTGCAAAAGAAGATGAACGAATGTTACGGAAGGACGTTATCCCTGCATGGGGCGACCGCAAGGCGAAGGATATAAAGCGGCGGGACATCCTCACTTTGTTGGATTCCATCCTTGAGCGTGGCGCGACCACCACTGCGAATAGAACGCTGGCCGTCATACGCAAGATGTTCAAATTCGCCGTTGGCAGGGACATCCTGGACGCTTCGCCATGCCACGATATACACGCTCCGGTGCCGGAAAACCAGCGTGACCGTATTCTTACGGATGAAGAGATACGCGCCTTCTGGCTTGGCTTGGACAATGCAGGCATGACCCACGGTGTCCGGCTTGCGCTCCGGCTCCTGCTTGTCACGGCGCAACGTAAAAGCGAAGTTGTTTCGGCGCCGAAAAGCGAATTCGACCTTAATGCGAAAGTCTGGACAATCCCGGCGGATAGGGCGAAGAACAAGCTGGCGCATCGTATTCCGTTATCGCCGATGGCGCTTGAGATTATCCACGAAGCGATAGCGGCGGCTGGTGATTCGCCCTGGCTATTCCCTTCACCGTTCAAGGACAAACCCATCATCCCTACCGCCGTTGACCACGCCTTGCGCAAAAACCTTCCTAAGCTTGGGCTGGAAAACCTATGCCCGCATGACCTTCGCCGGACGGCGGCCAGCCTGATAACTGGGCTTGGGTTTAACCGTCTAATCGTTTCAAAGATACTTAACCACGTTGAACGCGGAGTAACCGCCGTTTACGACCGCCACGGCTACGATGACGAAAAGCGCATGGCTCTGGACGCATGGAGCCGCAAGCTTGAGAGTATAATCAACGGTGAGAATATGGCGAAGGTAATACCGTTCGTGAAAGGCGCATAGGATGGATAAAGGAAGGAAGTTGTTGCCACGGTCAACCGGTGTTGAAGGGCGAATTTGCCTTATTCGCGGCCACCGCGTAATGCTGGATGCCGACCTTGCCGAAATGTACGGCGTTCCCACAAAAGCGTTAAGCCAGGCGGTCAAACGAAATATCGAGAGGTTTCCCGAAGATTTCATGTTCCAGCTTACCGAGGAAGAGCACGAGTTTTTGAGGTCACAATTTGTGACCTCAAACGAAGGAAGTGGTGGCAGAAGGTATCTCCCCCGCGTGTTTACTGAACAGGGCGTAGCGATGTTGTCCACCGTGCTCAATAGCAAAAGGGCTATTGAAGTAAATATCACGATCATGCGGGCGTTTGTCCGGCTCCGTGAGTTGATGTCCACGCATAAAGACCTGGCCCTCAAGCTTGACGACATGGAGAAAAAATACGACCGCCAGTTCAAGGTTGTGTTCGACGCCATCCGCCAGTTGATGGCGCCGGAGGTCAAGAAGGGAAAGCGGATAGGGTTCACGCACGACAAGTAATGGATACCTTGTTCGGTCTAGGGTAGCTCCCGAAAACGGTAATTCCCTTGACCGCATGGCCGGACATTCACTACAAGGATGCCGATAAGGAAGCGCGATATGCCTAAGTATCCCAGCCGTTATAACCTCCTTGAAATATCCCATCTTCTTTGCGGCTTGGATTTAGATGAGAAACCACCGCTATCCGAACAGGCAGAGAATGTTGCCGTAGTTTTTTACAATATGCTGATACCGGATACTTATGGCCTTACTGTCTATTTCAGATACCGAGGGCATAATCTTAGTAATAACTCTTCTGAGGGTTGCGAATTTATATTTGACGCTTTTTTTTATGATTCTGGCGAAGAAAACTACGATCCAAACCAAGGATATTCATATAGGGATATTACTGAATCAAGTATGACTACTGAAAAAATCTTGAAAGAGATGTACGTTTATCGCCAAGACTGGTTCAAATTTCTCGAATATGAAACAAATGCAACCAGGGCGGAAACCTCTCAAATACTATCAAAACTACCTGACAAACTCGAATTCCCTGCACACCTCAAAGCTAAGATACGGTTTGACGATTCCAAGTCCTTATTGACTTTTATAGGGATTATGTCTGGGGAAGAAATGAATGCGTTACAAGAGCTGTCGGCTGATCCTACATATGCTCAAGCGGTCTTATCGCTTTACGTGAATTCTCAACCGCCTCTTTTGCCTAAAGATTTCCATAAACGCCGCAAGTTAATTTGCGAGCTATACAAGTCCAATCCATTTTGGGGTAAATCCATTGACAATATAGAGATGGCTCCAAGCTGTGACGGCGCGCTTATCCCTGAATCACTGGGAAGCGATGAATCCTTAGACCCGAAACCTGCGGGGTGGACTGCACGGAAAAGCGCGTCAATTTTCCCTACACCTCCGGGGACAAAGTGGGAGGAGATCGTTATCTCTTTCCTGAACGGGGATGACGTTTCAATTCGTATTGGAAAGGACTCCACCAAGACAAACTACAAAGAAATGGGGATGATTGATGGCCGGGGAGACGGTACAAATGTTCAATGGAAATTATTAGAGCAGGTTGCTAATAATCATGGCACATTTCCCAAAGGGCACGATTATAAGCAACGGCAACTTTTAGCACAAAAGCTCAGGTCATATTTTAATCTCTTGAATGAACCCTTCGTTAAAAAGAATCTCAAATGGGAGACTGTTTTCGTCATCCACCCAGAACCGGAATAAACCGAACTGACGCATTTTTCGCGTTTTTGCCCCACCTGTTTCATAGCTTTCCTCCATCGCATAACAGCCTATCTTTCAAGGCAGTTCAGTTATTTAACATTTCCTTTGAAAAATGACCGCGAAAAATACCGCGAAAAAAAGAATTTTCACCCTTGAGTACTTAAGGGACGCAACATGTTGAGCCGTCCCGAAACTCGATAGAAGGAAAGCTTATGTCGGAAGCAATTTTACGGTGGAAGCAAGTCAAAGAGTTGGTAAACCTGAGCAGGGTCACTTGTTGGAGGCTTGAGCGGCGCGGCCTATTCCCCGGACGTGTGACCCTTGGATCGAATTCATGCGGCTGGCGCTTGTCAGAGATATCTGCGTGGCTCGAAAGCCGACCGAGAGTCGGGCAGAAGGTGGGGGGTGGGAAATGAAACAGAATAAAATGGCTCCCCGGCGCCAACCGGGGAGCGGGAGCAGAAATCAAACTACTGCCCATTTTATCGCTGTCCGGCGCCATGCGAAAGAGTTTTTCGTGAACTCTAGCGCCATGATTGCCGCCTTACTTTTGGGGAGGGTGTAACTATGGACAACCTCAACCAATTGCTCGACGAGATGCGATCCTATGGACTGAACCCGGACACATTGCGGGTTGGGATGAACCGCTTCCCCGGCGGTGGAAAAGGTTCCAAGAATAAGGCGGGATGGTGCCGAGTGTTTGATGATGGACTTGGCGCCGTTTTCGGCGACTGGTCAACGGGCTTACACGTTGTTTGGCAGGCTAAACGCGACAAACCTTATTCTCCGGCAGAGCGTGAAGCATTTAAGCGGCGCTGTGCCGAAGCCAAGGCGCAGGCCGAGGCCGAACTAAAAGCCAGGCAGGATGAAGCCGCAAAAGAGGCGAAGCGGATATTTGGAGAATCAAAAAAAGAGTCTGCCAGCCATCCATACTTGGTTAAAAAAGGAATCAAACCGCATGGATTGCGGATTAAAGACAACCGCCTGGTGATACCGATACGCGACGGCAAGGAGATTATCTCACTCCAACTTATCTCAGCTGACGGCGGCAAACTATTTCTGGAAGGCGGGAGATACAAGGGCGGTTATTTCACCATTGGTTCTATGGATGGCGCTACGACCCTGTGTATCGCAGAAGGTTTTGCAACCGGCGCAAGTATCCATGAGGCGACCGGCTATCCGGTGGCTGTGGCGTTTAACGCCGGAAACCTTGAGCTTGTAGCAAAGTCCATGAGGGAGAAATTCCCCAATGTAAAAATCGTCCTTTGTGCCGATGACGACTACAAAACTAAAGGCAACCCCGGCCTGACCAAGGCGACCGAAGCGGCGCGGGCTGTTAATGGTCTATTGGCAATTCCTAGCTTCGGTGATAACAGGCCAGAGGGTGCGAAGGATTTTAACGACATGGCGGCGCATCGTGGGCAAGGGGCGGTGGATCAGTGTGTGCGGGGAGCTTTACCTGTAGCAGACCATGAAGAGTGGCCGATTCCACAACCATTAACGTCAAAGGTAGAGGCGGAACCATTCCCCCTAGACGCGATTCCCACTGTTATCCGTGCGGCTGTGGAAGAGGTTCAGCGGTTTACTAAAGCTCCGATAGCGCTTGTAGCATCATCGGCTTTGGGGGTGGTGTCATTGGCTGTGCAGGCTCATGTTGACGTGCAACGCGCCAAGGGTTTGTCAGGGCCGGTGTCTTTAGACTTATTAATCCTTGGTGATTCTGGCGAACGTAAATCCACCTGCGATGGATATTTTATGAGGCCGATCCGTGATTATGAAAAGGAGCAAGCCGAGGCCGCGAAACCTCTAATAAAGGATTACATGGCGGCAAGCGAAGTATGGGCGGCCAAGCAAGGAGCTTTCAAAGATAAAATCCGCCAGGATGCCAAGGGTGGGAAGTCCACAGAAGAGGCTGAATCCGCTTTGCGCGATCTTGAACATAACAAGCCGATGCCTCCAAAGACGCCAAGGTTAATCTATCTCGATGCTACACCTGAAGCGCTTAAATTCGAGTTGGCGAAGAAATGGCCATCGGGGGGTATAGTGTCCGCCGATGCCGGGATTGTCTTAGGCGCGCATGGCATGGGCAAAGAGTCTGTCATGAGAAACCTCGTTACCATGAATCTGCTATGGGACGGGGCGGATATAGCTACTGAACGGCGTTCTACGGAATCTTTCATCGTGCGCGGTGCGAGGCTAACAGTATCGCTGGCGGTGCAGGAATCAGTTTTGCGTGAATTCTCCGCTCAATCCGGCAAGCTGGCGCGTGGGACAGGATTCTTTGCCCGATTCTTAATTGCATGGCCGGAGTCAACTCAGGGTGATAGGCCGTTCAGCGAACCACCCGAAACCTGGCCTGCGCTGGGTGAGTTCCACCGGCGGATAAGCGCAATTCTGGCCAACCCTGTGCCGATTGACGAGGACGGCGCGTTAACCCCTTTCATGTTGTCTTTGACACCAGAAGCGAAAGACAGTTGGATTATTTACCACGACACGATTGAGAGCCAGCTAAAAGCCGGTGGAGAGCTTCACGACATCCGGGACGTGGCCTCCAAGTCCGCCGATAACGCGGCACGGCTGGCGGCCTTGTTTCATGTCATGGAACAAGGTGTGACCGGGGCTGTGGGGCTGGAATCCTTTGGGGGCGCGGCCAGGATTGCGGCATGGCATTTAAATGAGTCACGCCGATTCTTCGGTGAGCTTGCCCTGCCATCGGAACTGGCGGACGCGGCGCGGTTGGATAGCTGGTTGATCGCCTATTGCGACCGCGAACATGTCCAAGTCGTTTCGCGCCGGACAATTCAGCAATATGTAACACCTGTTCATCTCCGTAAAAAAGTTTCACTTGATGAGGCTTTGCAGGTTCTTGAGGATGTTGGACGGGTGCGGCTGATAAATGAGGGACACCGGAAGGATGTTCATCTGAACCCGCATTTACTCAAAGGGGGCAAAGCATGACAACCCTTGGTGAACTGATTCGGGGCAGTTTAAAACCACGCCCACTGCCTCCTGCTACTGCTACACCCGCTACACCTGCTACAGTTGCGCCGTTTCCACCTCCAAGTGTAGCGACTGTAGCGTCTGTAGCGGTAGCAAACCATCTGGGTGACAAAAGCCTGCTGTCTCTTGAAATGGCGAAGCCCACTCCGCCCATACCCCTCGTCCACCAGCAACCACTGCCGACTGATGACCTTTTGCCATATCCGTCGAGACGGCGGCTCTACGCCTGTCAGAACGGCCTTTTCCTCAGGCTCAAACGGCGGCTGGTCGAGGTTGAGGTATTCACTGACCCGGAGACAGAAGCGGCTCTAAGCGCCTGGGCGTCCGATGAGGCTATTGAAGCGCTATACAGAGGGGAGCGGTCATGGCCCGAACAGCGCAGGCGCATTTACCAATGGGCGCGGTTGGAGGTTGCGGCAATCCGTCTTCACCGGAAACACTTGGATGGGGTGAAATGCCATGCGAGCGATGGGGTCAAGCCCTTAATCTGAAAAGAAAGCCACACTCTACCACGTCGTTAGATGCCCCTGCTTCTAAACAATCTGACTCCGCCAGAATCGTTGCATTTTCCCACAGGCGTTGTTTTTCCCCACAACATCTTTAGTGATGCAAAATATATCGTCTTTAAAATCAGGTGGTTATAAAAGGATTGCTTCTTGCTTATATAGATGATGGGATTTGTGCGCGTTCCATGCCTTATGACCCAGCACAATACAGTTTGATTGATAGTGGCGGGTTGGGCGGTGGATGGGGCATTTCATAGGCCGCCGTGAAAATATATGTTGTTGCGGTGATTGCTGGCTTTTATCGGGTATAGCTGTATATTCTTAGTGGTAGTTAATGAGGGGCGACAGTGATGCTTAACCTAGATCGCACGGCTTACTTTCAACGTCCGGCGTCATTTGCGCTTTTGTTGAGCTTTATCGCCAGCATCTTTTTAGGTGGCGTGGCCCATTCCCAAAATTTGACCAACCCCAGGCTGAAATCATCCGCGCAATCGTGGGCCGGGCCTTTGGTTGACGAGGCATTAAACAAAAAAATCCAGCCCGCCCCAAAGGGCGCCCAACTTCCGGCGTTGCAAGCTACATTGGCCGCTAATGGTTCGGTCAGGGTTATCGTGGGGTTGAACCTTCCATTTCAGCCGATGGGCAATATTCCTCCCAACGCGCAGACAGCGCAGGCTGTGGCACTCGCCAACGCCCAGAAAGATTTATTAAACACCCTCGCCGGACACAATATCCAGAGCGTCAAGACGTTCAGGCATATTCCGTACATGGCGATGAGCGTTGATTTGTCGGCTCTCAATGCGCTGGCGGCAAACCCTATGGTGTCGGTTATCGAGGAAGACAGGATCGTGCGGCCAACGCTTCTAGAAAGTGTTCCTTTGATAAAGGCGGACACCGCCTGGGGTATGGGTTACACCGGAACGGGCTGGACGGTGGCTGTACTCGACACCGGGGTGGATAAAACCCATTACATGCTCGACGCTGGCAAGGTGGTTGCCGAAGCCTGTTATTCGACGACGGACGCCGCCAACGGCTCCACGTCTGTATGCCCAAACGGCGCAAACTCCCAGATGGGATCGGGCGCGGGCATAGACTGCAACGCGAAGTTTTCGGAGGCCCCCGGCGCGTGCGATCACGGCACCCACGTGGCGGGGATTGCGGCGGCATCGGGATTGGGACTGACTCCATCCATCAACGGCATTGCTAAAAACGCCAGCGTCATCGCCGTTCAGGTGTTCTCGCGGTTCGAAGCGGCGGATTGCGGGGGAATATCGCCATGCGCCATGGGTTTTACTTCCGATCTGATATCGGGGCTTGACCATGTTTTCTCCCTGCGAAACACCCATCAAATCGCCTCGGTTAACATGAGCCTCGGCGGGGGCAGGTTTTTCAGCGCTTGCGACTCCACGGAGACAGCGACAAAGGCCGCGATTGACAACCTGAGGTCCGTCGGCATAGCGACGGTAATCGCCTCTGGCAATAGTGGGTATAAAGACAGTATGGGCGCGCCTGGGTGCATATCCACAGCGGTCAGCGTTGGGGCAACCTGTGACTCTGCTGGTGGCAGTTGCGCTGGCGCTGACTCGGTGGCGACCTATTCCAACAGCGCTTCTTTTCTCTCCATTCTTGCGCCCGGGTCATACATAACATCTTCGATTCCAGGCAACATGATAGCTATCAAGAGTGGCACATCCATGGCCACGCCTCACGTTGCGGGCGCATGGGCTTTGATGAAGCAGAAGGACCCGGCGGGTTCGGTTGCGACTATTCTCTCAACCCTGCAATCAACCGGCGTTCCGATCACCGACACAAACGCCATCGCCAAGCCACGCATCGCGCTGGACTTGGCGCTTGGCGGCAATACGACGACGTTGGGCGATGCCGTGGACAACCCGTCGCTTACCTGGAGTTCCAGCGGGAACGCACATTGGCTTCCGGATAGCATGATTTTTAACACAGGCGGCTCTGCCGCGCGGAGCGGGAGTATAACGCATTCCCAAAACTCCATTATCCAGACGACGGTTACAGGACCAGGAAGCCTCTCGTTTTTCTGGAAGGTTTCATCAGAATCTGGATATGATTTTCTTCGATTCTCGATAGATGGAGTTGTTCAAGGCACTGGAATAAGCGGAGAGCAGGCGTGGGCGCAACAAACGGCCAATATCCCCGCAGGGTCGCATACGATTTCGTGGACGTATTCAAAAGATTCCTCGGTCAGCAGTGGGCGCGACGCGGGCTGGCTGGACACCGTCGTGTTCACGCCGCAGAACGGCATAGCGGTAACGGCCACCGCCGGGACTTGCGGTACGGTAATCCCGTCAAGCCAGAGCGTGGTCAGCGGCTCCACTGCCACTTTCACGGTAACGCCCGACACAGGGTGCACGACCAGCGCCGCTGTCGGCGGGACATGCGCTGTCGGGTCGTGGAACAGTACCCACTACACCACGGGAGCCGTGACGAGCGCCTGTTCGGTGAGCTTCACGTTCACGGGAACGCAGGTGTCAACCGGTTCATTGACAGTTACATTATCGCCTTCTACAGCAGTTACCTTTGGGGCGCGGTGGAACGTTGACGGTGGTGCCTGGCAAGCGAGTGGAGCGATGGTGACAGGGCTTTCTGCTGGCGCTCACACTGTGTCGTTTGGCGATGTGATTGGTTATGCAACACCATCGAGTAGGTCCGTGACAATAACTGCAGGTATGAACACCACATTGACGGAGTATTACGATGAGGTGTTCGGCTCAACTGGTTCGCTGACAGTATTCATATCCCCCCCCGAGGCCGTTACAGCCGGGGCAGAATGGAGTATTGATGGTGGATACACATGGAACGCCAGTGGCGCCACTATCTCATTCCTCACCGCAAAAAGGGTCACAGTGTCCTATTACACGGCTCCAGGGTTTGTATCACCCGTAGATCAGGCCGTAACCTTAACGCTGGGCGCAACCACCACTGCAACTGGTACGTACACAGCGATGACTGGTTTGGGGTCTTTGAAAGTAAACACATCCCCCGCCTGGGCCGGTGGGGAGTGGAGCGTTGACTACGGGGCGTGGCAGGCAAGTGGAACGACGGTGACAGGACTTTCTGCTGGCAGTCATACTGTTATGTTCAACACGGTGGTTGATTACACTGTACCCCGTGATCAGATCGTGACTATAAGGAATGGGCAGATCACCACTATAACCGGGACTTACAAGCAACACGGGTCGTTGCTTGTTAATATATCTCCCACTTGGGCAGTTACCTCCGGAGCGCGGTGGAGCATTGATGACGGAATAACCTGGAACGATAGCGGGTTTGAGTTGATGAATCTTGACGCCGGCAATTATACAGTAACATTCGACACTGCAGTGTTTGGTTGTTCACCGCCACCGAACAAGGTCGTAAGAGTAACGTCTGGGCCTGCAATTACTAGGGCAACCGGGACGTACACGGTCGGCTACACTGTGTCGGCTACACGGACTACTGGGGGGACGGTGACTCCAGCGAGAAAGGCCGTATTTGGCTTCCCTGTCACTTTCACAGTGAAGGCCAACCCTGGTTACACGAGAAGCGACATTGTTGGTGGCACATGCGATATCGGTGAATGGGATACGCCGACTGGTACGCCAACAAAGTACACAATCGGCTCGGTAATTCCGGTGACGGAGGCGTGTACTGTAAGTTTCACATTCACGAAGGCTCCCACCGCAACAACCGGGTCGGCGACAAACATCAAGCAGGCTGAGGCTACTCTTAATGGTAAGGTGAATCCTGAAAACCAAGAATGGACAATGTTGAGTTTCGAGTACGTTGATGATACCTCCTATATGGCCAACAGTAATGCCTACCCTTTAACTTCCTCATACGTTTCCGCCGGTGTTTTTATTGGCGGTGCGTCTCAGGCTGTGGCCGCTCCACTGACAGGATTGACATGCGGCACGAAGTACCATTTCCGTGTGGTGGCTGATTACTTATCGGACCCTTTCACGACGATAGGGGCTGACCGCACGTTCACGACATCTGCGTGCCTGCCGCCAACTGCGGCCACGGTTGGAGCGTCAAACGTCACGGCTACTGGCGCGACGCTTAAAGGCGTGGTGAACCCCAACAAAGCGGCAACCACAGTGACGTTTGAGTATGTGCCGGATGCCTCGTATGCTGTGAATACCTATGGGACAACCGTATCCGTTGGAACTGTTAATGGGATACAGAGGCCTGTGTCCGCGTCAGTGACAGGGTTGACGTGTGGGACGAAATACCATTTCCGCGTGAAAGCGGTTAACGCCGTTGGAACTGGTCACGGGCTTGATAAAACTTTCACCACGTCTGCGTGCGCGGACAGGGCGGCTGATTCCAATATGGTGAAAGCGCTCGTGTCTGATTTCGATGGCGACGGGAAGTCGGATATCGTTTTCCGCGACGCGGTGAGCGGCCAGACAGCGGTATGGATGATGAACGGAGCTAAAGTTATCTCGAACGCTCTGACCAGCATGAGCGCTGGGGCTTATACGTCAACCACCGGTTGGCAAGCGCAAGGTATCGGCGATTTTGATGGCGATGGGAAGAGTGACCTGTTGTGGCGTGACGCTGAATCCGGCCAACTGGCTATATGGACGATGAACGGCGCGAGCGTTGTGACAAGCGCGACGACGAACGTCAATCCCAGCTCTGGCTGGCAGGTTCATGGGATTGGCGATTTCAACGGAGACGGCAAGTCTGACATCCTGTTCAGGCACGCCGTCAGCGGTGAGACATCCATCTGGTTCATGAACGGCGAGGTCAAAAAGGGTGGCGGACGCACCAGTTCAACAGCTGGAGCGTACACATCCACGACAGGCTGGCAGGTTCAGGGCGTGGGCGATTTCAACGGCGATGGCAAGTCGGACATTCTGTGGAGACACGCCGGGACTGGCAAGACTATTGTCTGGTTCATGAATGGAGCCTCTGTGACTAACCGCGCTGTCACGACTGTCCAGGCTGGAGCTTACACATCCACGGTTGGCTGGCAGGTTCAGGGCGCGGGTGATTTCAACGCTGATGGGAAGTCCGACATCCTTTGGAGAGACGCGCAAACCGGTCGCATGGCGATCTGGATGATGGATGGCGCGAAGGTGTCGAGTGGGTCATACACAAGCGTTGACGCTGGAGTTTACACTTCAACGACCGGATTACACGTCTCCGCGATAGCCGATTACAACGGCGACGGCAAGTCGGACATTCTGCTACGCGACGCAGAGACTGGCCAGACGCGGGTATGGACGATGAACGGCTCACAAGTGACATCTGATACGGCCACCGATGTAAATCCAGGCGCGTACACATCGGCGACAGGGTGGAGTGTTGTGAGTGAGGAAAGCGTGAGGTAAACATCTTATGGGATGACTAGGATATTTTAGATATTGTTCTTTTCATGTTTTCAATATGGATTATCCCAATTATCTCGTTATATGGCTTGGAATTGACCAGTAAATGGGTTATCGCAGGTTTCAAGAAAGCTGACTGATTTTCAAAAGGCGCGTGGGATAAATAGCTCTCCGCCTGTTCCCGCCTTATCCAAATCCCTTGTTTTGAGGGGAATGGTTAAGCTGGGTTAGCGTTTACTTCTCCAAAAGTAGGTTCACGTTATCAATTTTGACGACTGACAGCTTTTTGATCAGATTAAGATAACCTTCATATCCTTTGGCGTCGTTTGTTTCGTAGAAGCCGTAAAGCTTCGCCTGGGTATCCACCGATTTCAGGGCGGCTTGGTAATTTCCCGCTTCTTCGGCTTTTTCCATAAGTCGTCTGGCGTCTTTCGTAAGCTGATCCCGCGTAATTGCTTCCGCCACGGCTGACGTTTCGCGGTATGTTGCCATACGTTCTTGAATGGCAGACTGGATTTCCGGGCGCTTAAGGAGGTTGCAGGCTCCAACTTTCGCGGCTCCGGGCTTTACACCGGGTTTGGCGATGGCGTAAGCGGCGGCTCCATTCTGGCCGTTACGAAAATATTCGCTCACAAAGACCGTTTGCCACTGGTTTAAGTTACCCATAGAGCATATGATAACATGCTTTCGTTATATTTTCGCTACATATTTCAAAACCCTAACCCCCGTTTTATGAAAGTTGCTCATGCCGGTATGTACATGTACTCGACGGGGGGGAGGGGAGGTTCGTAGTTAGCCAGCCAAAGAATGCTTTTTTGATTCGGGCATGCAGAGTGACGAAGCAAATAAACGCAGTTTGGAACTTCTAGGACATGATGGACTATCGGGCAGAAACAATCAAAAGACCACCGAAACGCTAGCCATATCGCTAGCCACGTGCGGCTTTCGTACTCAGGCTGAAAGTTAAGTTATTGTTTTAATTGGAGCCGACGGTGAGGATTGAACTCACGACCTGCTGATTACGAATCAGCTGCTCTACCACTGAGCTACGTCGGCGCGTAAACCCTGAATTTACCATATTGCGCCCCTTCGTTGTTAGTTTTTATATGACTTTTTCGATTTCTACGCGCTCCCTGAAATATGCGCCTTTAAAATATGGGGAAGTAGCCACTCGATATGAAGAAGAGCCAAATATATTGAGTCCTTCTACTTTGTCTTGAACCTGCCGAAGGGATCAGGGTGACAATCTTTTTTATATGTCAAAACATCGTCATGCTTGGCTTCTGGACTTACCGAAAGGATAATCCGCTCACCAAACGCCAGGAATGAACTTGTATTTCACCTTCTGGCAATACGCCACATAATCCCGGTCATTGCTCAGATGCCTCTCTTCCGTCACTGCGCGCAGGTAATAAATGAAACCGCTCGTGGCCAGGAACAGGAACTGCCAGGGGCTTGAAAAATTCCTCACGCTCTCGCACCACCATGCGATGTTCTTTCCGATATACGCAGGATGCCGGACGAAGGCGTAAGGCCCACGGGTGATTATCCCCCTGTTCGTAAGGTTGCTGAACCGCAACCCGAAAGCCATCGTCGCCCATGCCAACACCATTACCGAGCCGAGTTTCACCAGCCGAAGGATAAATTCGGCGAAGTTATTCATGGCGTCGGCGTAAGCGGCGTCCATGAACCACAGGCGGGTAAAATCCACAATGGGCATTCCGGGCATGCTCTGGCTATAGGGCAGGTAACTGTTGGTCAACATGTTGAGTGGCGGATAGCAGGCCAGAGCCGCGATCCAGCCGCTCAGCGTTGGGTCAACGCTTTTGGATTTGTTGTCCAGCCAGCGCGAAGAGCAAACGTAGCCCACCAGGCCCAGGGACGTATCCATAAGGAACATGCCGTGGACAGCGGTTGCGAAGAAATAATCGAACAACGACCAGAAGGTTACGCCGCCCCCCTGCGTTCCTCCGACGCGGCTCAATACAATCGCTGTTTGATCGAAAAATTTCGGGAAAAAAGCGAATAGCTGGTTCACATTGATAAACAGGAATGTGATCATCACCGGGACAAAAAACAGTTTTACCCCCATGTCCCGCACGGTAACCAGGTTGGACCTGTTGAGAAAAGCTCTACGCGCATGGCGCGTGTCTTTTAGAACCATGCTTTTCATGACAGCGCGGAAGAAGATCAAAATGACAAAACCGGGATCCTTCCTGTCCTCAGCCAGGCTTTTCCGCATAAGGTTCGTCACAAAGGCGTAAGGCAACCCCGCCACGGCGTATATTGTGAACAGGTACGATACAGTTATCCGCCAATTCTCATAGTACTCGCCGGTAAAAAAAGGATGAGATAAAAAGACCACTATCGCCGCGCCGAATAGCGCAAGCCCAGCCAGCCAGCGGAAAAAGGCCGTTTTAATAGCCCATCCAACCGGGGCCGTCACCGATTTATCTGTTTGGCGTCCGCCAAGACCGGAGGCCCATACCGTAGCTATCGCCACTCCGCATATGGCGAACGAAACCTCCATGTTTGTCCATGCCCAGCCCATAAATAAGGCGGAAGAATCGGCGATAAATGGTTTTTTCCCAATCGCCACTATCCATGAGAGGTGAACGCCAACGTACGCGGCCAGCAAGGTGGCGGCGCGCCGGACAGGGTCTTTGCGCAATTCCCATGTGGCCATCAGCGCGAATGATAACGACACCACCGCGAGCAGGTCGAAATAGCTTCTGTGTATGGAATTAAACGAGTAGCCGGAAGGCATCCACGAGAGGCAATTCAAAACCTTTGGGCCGCCGTTTGGCAGGATTTTGGTTATGTAGATCGCATATGCGGAACAGGTTACGAGTGTAAAAAGACCGCCTATAACGCCAGTCCATATTTCCTGATGGCCTACAGCCGGGTCGAATGGTTGGACAGCCGGTCTGCCATCCCGTGGAAGATTGTTAACAGATTGCGATACACTCATCAAGTATAAACCGGCATTTCCGGGAGTCCTCAAGTATTGGCGTTATTTTAGATACAGTTGTCTTATTCGGCAATACGAATCAGGGTTACTGGCGTGGCGGGATGCCATGTTTTTCAGAAGTTTCTATCTGTAAAATGCGGGATACGATGCCATAATTAACCTTTGTGGGAACCAGGACAGGGTATTGAGAGGCTCATAGTGCGACTTTCTATTTTCGCTTCCCCGTGGTCGCCTGGCCACGGTTCCTTCTTTTGCAGGAGAGCTTTGCATAATCCTCCACGTTCGCAATATTGTCACTCTGATACCTTCGAAGGACTCAGGGTAAACTCCGCGAAGAATCAATCAAAGTTTGTCATCCTGAACGAAGTGAAGAATCTATCGATAGATGTCATTCTGAGCAACGCGAAGAATCCATCTAATAGAATAATTTGTTCTACTTTGATCCTTCGGTCGCTGAGGCTCCCTCAGGATGACAAAAAGTGAAACTCCCTCAGCTCCCGCAGGATGACAAAATATGCTGATGGCCCGTCACATTTCCCAAGCCCTTCTCATTATCTCTGCCGTAGCGTTCTGTTACCACGGCATCCTCGATTATCCGTTCCTGTTCGATGACATTCCGCATATCCAGATAAACGACGCGATAAAGGATGTCTCCAATATCGGCGGCCTGCTGGCCTATAATCCCGCGCGATTTCTGGTATTTCTATCCTTTGCCGTCAACTATCATTTCGGGGGTCTGGACACTTTCGGCTACCACCTTTTCAATATCGCCGTTCACATGGTCAACTCCCTGCTCGTTATGGCCTTTGGGATGGCTCTGGTGACGGCCTGGCGTGGAAGGGAGGCGCAATGGCCCTGGACGTGGCTCCCGTTTTTCTCCGCCATCGTTTTTGCGGTTCACCCTCTGCATACCGGCGCGGTGACATACACCTGCCAGAGAAGCGCTTCTATGGTGGCTCTCCTGTACCTGTCTGCGATGACCCTGTATCTTTCGGCGGCCATTGCGAGTAAGGAGACGAACCAACCGGCGAAGTTCCGTTACGCGGGCGCCTTGATCTGCGCCACACTGGCCATGTTCACCAAACAAACGGCGGCGACCCTGCCAATAGCCCTCGTCATGCTCGATTTCTTTTTTATAGCCTCCTCTGAACGCAGGGAAAGGATAAGAAGGCTCGCGCCGTTTTTCATAATCATGCTCATCGGGCCGCTCATGGCCGTTACGGGAATGGACAGGGAACTGGGGGATATAGCCGACCGTGTGGAAACGATGCCGTCACATACAGAATATTTCCTGACGCAACTCAATGTGATCGTGACATATCTTCGGTTGATCGCGTTGCCTGTGAACCAGAATCTCGACTACGATTATCCGATAGCGCATTCCATCTCGGACAGCGCCCTATCCGCCGGAATCCTTCTGGGCCTGTTGGCGTTGGCAGTGGCGTTTTACCGGCGTGAAAGGATGATATCGTTCGGGATACTTTTTTTCTTTCTCGCACTTTCCGTGGAGTCCTCCGTGTTTCCGCTGGAAGATGTGATATTCGAGCACAGGGCGTATCTTCCGTCGGCGGGGATCATAATCGCATTCTGGGCCGGGTTGTTTTACACGCTGGAGAAACTTGCCCCGGTCTGGTCTCGAAAAAAATCGGTGGTCGTCGCCATGACTTTAACGTTGACCGCTTTAACGTCCGGTTATGCCGCCGCCACGATAAACCGGAACGAGGTGTGGCGCGACGGAGAGGCCCTATGGACGGACGTCGTTAAAAAGTCGCAGGGAAAAGCCAGGCCCCATAACAACCTCGGAGCCTTTTACTTTCATAAGGGAGACCTGGATAAAGCTGAGAAGTATTTCCGGCAATCTCTCGCCATAAATCCAAAATACGCGTTAAGCCTGTACGATATGGCTCTGCTCAACTTGAAACGGGGTGATTTGGACACGGCGCTCGATTATTTCGACAAGGCCGTCACCATTGACCCGCTCACTCCTTTCCCTCTCTTTTCGATGGGGGAGGGGTATCTTAAACGTGGCATGACCGCCGAAGCGGTGAAATGCTACCGCCTTGCCGTAAAGTTAAAACCCGGCATACCCAAGGGGTGGCAAGGGCTTGTGCATGCGCTTGACTCTGCTGGCGACAAACAAGGCGCGCAAGAAACGGCCAGTGAAGTTTTGCGCCGATGGCCAGAAGCGAGGAAAGACAGCCTCATCAGGGATTTGACGGCCCCGGATAAAATCAAGCCAGCTTCGTAACGCCATTTCCCTTTTCAATATGTCCGATGATGAGCGGGGGTTCACCAGCAGACGAAAGAGCGGCGACAAAAGCTGGCGCGGCGTTTTTATCAATCACGATGACCAGCCCGATTCCCATATTGGTTGACCTGTACATATCATCCTCCGGCACGGCTCCGCCTTCCTGTATAAGCCGGAACAACGGCGGGATTTCCCATGCCGACCGCTTAATCACCGCAGTCACGCTGTTGGGCAATATCCGGGGTATGTTGTCCACGAATCCGCCGCCGGTTATATGGGCGATTCCTTTCACCGGGTGTTTCTGCAGGAGCGGCCAGACAAGCTTCGAATAATCGCGGTGTGGCGCAAGCAGGGCCTCGCCAACCGTGCAACCAAGCTCCGGCCTGCTCGTGTCCACGGAAAATCCCATCTTGTCGAGCAGGACTTTGCGGGCCAGCGTGTAGCCGTTTGTGTGCAGTCCGCTGGACTTCAAACCGACGATGACGTCGCCTTCTGTTATCTCCGCGCCGGTGAGGATTTTCGATTTTTCCACGACCCCGGTGATGCAACCGGCCAGGTCGTATTCCCCCTTCGCGTAAATGCCGGGCAGTTCCGCCGTCTCCCCGCCCACGAGAGCCACGCCGTTTTCCGCGCAGGCGCCTGCCATGCCGATGACCAACTGCTCCACCTGCGACGGGTCGAGTTTTTCCACGGCTATGTAATCGAGGAACGTTATCCCCCTGGCTCCCTGGCACAGGATGTCGTTGAGCGAATGGTTGACCAGGTCAACCCCAACCGTGTCGAACCTGTTCATCATGCGGGCGATCATCAGTTTGGTGCCCACTCCGTCCACGCTCTGTACAAGCGCTGGTTCTTTGTAGTTCCTGACGACGTCCGAAAGATCATAAAGCGAGCCGAACGTGCCAAGCCCAGTCATAACCATTTTGTTGTGCGAGGTCTTGACGGCGTTTTTTATGCGCCGGAGGCTCTCGTTGCCCGCGTCAATGTCCACCCCGGCGGTTTTGTATGTGATGTTACCAGAGCCTTCAACTTTTAACGTGGCAGAGACGTTACCCTTCGCGGCTATTTCCATTTTTATCTTCTTTTTTCCTGTTCACAAACTTGCCAATCAGTGAAGCAAGGGCTGTAAATGAAATTGCCGCGCCCCATGGTTGCCCCATCGCAACAACAAGCCCGGAAGTCCCTAT
>JADGAO010000037.1 GCA_015231995.1 Nitrospinota bacterium
ATACCTCTAAAAAACGGACGGTATTTCACCATCCACTTCTTAAACGAACCCATACATGCCCTCCAATATATGAGGCAAACCAGCGCAAAGCCATGCGGCAAAGGATCATGCCAATTCAAGACTACCCGATTGCTTGTAGCCTTGTCAAACAACCCATCTCCTTTGTTTAATCTCTTATCCTGTTTGATTTTGCCACCCGAACGCTGTACCTTTCTTCTATTATGAGCGATACGGCGAAACAAAAAATACTGGTCGTTGACGACGAGGAGTCGTTAAGGCTCGTCCTCTCGCGTAGCCTTAAGCGCAAAGGGTACGATGTGGACACTGCGGAGTCCATCGCCGAGGCGCGGGAATTGCTCAACGAACGCTCCTACTCCATCGGGTTTTTCGACATAGCCCTGCCCGACGGCTCCGGCCTGGACCTGCTCGACAGCGTCAAAAACCGTTCTAATCCGCCGTCTGTCGTGATAATCACCGCCCAGGCCACAATGAAAAACGCTATCGAGGCGATGCGCCGGGGCGCGTTCGACTATCTTACCAAACCGTTCGACCTCGACGAGGTGGAAGCGCTCACCTCGCGCATAATGGATTATAGAAAGATGGCCCAAGAGCTGGCCATGCTCAAATCCGCCCGTCCAGCCGCGCCATCCGTCGGGGAGATAGTGGGCCGGTCGCCCGCCCTGCAGGAGGTGTTCAAGCTTATCGGCAAACTGGCGGACTCCGACGTTACGGCTCTTATCACCGGCCCCACAGGTTCCGGTAAGGAGCTTATCGCAGGAGCCCTGCACCAGAATTCTCCACGCGCCAAACACCCGTTCATAACTGTCAACTGCGCCGCCATACCCGGCGAACTGCTGGAGTCGGAACTTTTCGGCCATGTCAAAGGCGCGTTCACGGGGGCGGTGGAAGATCGAAAAGGCAAGTTCCAATCGGCTGGCGCGGGGACGATATTTCTAGACGAGGTGGGGGAACTGCCCCTTTCCCTGCAGGCTAAACTTTTACGAGTTTTGCAGGAGCGGGAGTTTTACCCTGTCGGTTCGGCCCGTCCGGTGCGGTCGGAGGCAAGAGTTCTGGCCGCCACTAACCGCGATCTGTCGGAGGAGGTAGCCTCCGGGAGGTTCCGCGAGGACTTGTATCACCGGATCAACGTGGCGCGGATCGAACTGCCCCCGCTGTGCCAGAGAAAAGGGGACATACCGGCGCTGGTGAACCATTTTCTTGAACAGACCGCAAGAGCCGTTGGAGCCGAGCCGAAGTCCGTTTCCCCCACGGCGATGGGGATACTCGCTGGTTACGATTGGCCGGGAAACGTGCGGGAGCTATCCAACGCCATACGCAGAGCGGCGTTGATGGCGCCCGGCTCCGTCATCACGGTGGAAGACATTTCGCCGGAGATCGGCGGTAGCAAAGGCGCCGCCCGCCCGGAGGACGCCCTGGCGCGAAGCGTGCGCGAGTTGATGGAACTCCACGCCGAAGGCGAGATATACGACGCTGTGGTAAAACGTGTGGAGAAGGCTCTCATCGAAAACGCCCTCAAAAAAACCGGCGGGGTGCAGGCCCACGCCGCAAAACTGCTCGGCGTCAACCGCAACACTCTCATGAAAAAGATTGCGGAGTTCGGCGTCCGTCTCAATGAAGATAGCCCAAACGATGGCCGTTGACCCGTCCGATCCAGAGGCGAGGATTAACCCGAAAACCGAAATTGAAGGGGAGATTCTTCGCGGAGTTTATCCTGAGCCTGTCGAAGGACTCAGAATGACAGCCGCATACTTGTCATTCTGAACGTAGCGGATGCGCAGTGAAGAATCTCGAAAAAAATTAAAGAATCCATGGATATAGACGAGATAGCCCGCAAGACCGCCGATCCGCAGGCTGTGACAGAGGGGTTGAACAGGCTCGCCCAAACAAGGCCCGCATACGCCGCCGATCCGGGGAAAGCCCATCTTTTCGCCACCCTTGTTTCGGGAAGCGAATTCGTCGGGAACTGGCTGTTGGCGCGTCCGGAAGACATGGACTGGCTCTTCGCCGACAGCGGGCTTGATGCGCCGCGAGGGCGTTCCACGATGCGTTCGCATCTGGAGTCGCTGGCGGAAGCTCACGGCCCTATGGCGGCGTTACGCCGGTTCCGCATGAGGGAGCTTGCGCGGATCGCCATGCGGGAGCTTGCCGGGATGGCCCCCGTGCCGGAGACTCTCAACGAATGGTCGGCGGTGGCGGACGTGGCCATAGATTTCGCCATCAACACGGCGGAGAAAAAAGCCCTCGAAAAACACGGGCTCCCTCTTTACACGCGGTTTGAAGACCCTATGGAGCGGGTGGGGGGTTTCGCCTGTCTTGCGATGGGCAAACTCGGCGGCGAAGAGCTTAACATCTCGTCGGACGTTGACCTGATTTACGTCCATTCCTCCGACAACGGGACAACTCGCGGCTCTGCGGACGGATCGGGCAAGATACCGCTCCACCAGTATTTCGTGCAGATAGCCAGGGAGGTGACCCGCCTCATTTCCGAAACGACGGCGGACGGTATAGTCTTTCGCGTAGACCTTGACCTGCGCCCCGAAGGGACAAAGGGGGAGATAACGAACTCCGTCGGCGCGATGGAGGTTTATTACGAGTCCTGGGGCAAGCAGTGGGAGCGGCAGGCGTTGATAAAGGCCCGCGTCTGCGGCGGGTCTGGGGAGCTTGGAGAAGCCACGTTAAAACGACTCTACCCGTTCATGTACCGCAAATACATTGACCAGCGCGCTATAGATGAAATCGCGGGCATGAAGGAGAAGATAGACCTTCAGCTCAAATCCAAGAAAGGGGTCAAAGGCGCGGACAGGAACATAAAGCTAGGCTCCGGCGGGATACGGGAGATAGAGTTCATCACTCAGGCCCTTCAACTGCTTTACGGCGCCCGGTATCCAGAGCTTCGCGCCCGTTCGACCCTTGTTGCGCTCGACGCGGCGCTTTCGCTGGGGGTGCTCTCCGCTCCGCATCACCGCGACCTGCATGACGCTTATGTTTTTTTACGAAGGCTGGAGAACAGGCTTCAATATTATCAGGGCCTGCAAACGCATTCCCTGCCCGACAGCGAAGAGCGTCTTGAGGTTCTCGGCAGGCTCATGGGGCTTGACTCGGTAAACCCGGCCCAGTCGCTTTTGGAAGAGACTCAAAAACGGCGTAAGCGCGTCCGTGGGATATTCGACCTCTTTTTCGCCAAACCCGGCGACGACAAACCTACGGCGGACTCGTTCCCCGCGCCGCTCGACGATACGGAGTCTATAACCGCCTGGCTGGACGCGCTAAAATTCGACAGGCCAGAGGAATCCGCCAAGGCTCTTTTCACCTTGCGGGACGGCAAACCATTCACCCATCCGTCCGAGCGGAGCATGGCGGCGTTCGACAGGTTCGGCCCCGCCATCGTCAGCGAGGCCAAATCCACGCCGTGGGCCGATAATGTCATATTCGGGTTCGAACGGTTCGTGGAGGTTCGCGGCGCAAGGGACATGCTGTACGAACTGTTCGACGAGAAACGATCCGTCATAAAGCTCCTGTCGGCGGTCTTCTCTTCGTCGGAGCAGTTGACCTCCGTGTTACTGCGTCAGCCGGACATCCTCGACAGGCTTCTTGCCAGCGACTCGGTGGAGAACCCCGTTGACCGATACCAGCTGGCCGATGAGTTTATGGCTATCGCGGCAAAAAAGAGACCTGCGGAGGAGACGATGGCCGCGCTGAATATGGCGCGTTCCGCAGAGTCGCTCCGGCTGGGGCTTCGCAGGCTTTTGGGGTTGTGCGGCAGGAAAGAGCTTATGGCGGCGCTCACGGCGTTGTCGGAGGAGTTTTTGCGGGCGGTGTTCGTGACGGCGACGGAACCTTCCATGAAGGAGAGGTGGGAAGAGGGCTGGATAGCTCTCGCCGCCGGGAAAATGGGGCGACGCGAAATGAACTACGGCTCCGACATGGACATGGCCATTTTTTGCGAGGACGACGAAGGCGTAAAGGCGCGGGTGACAGCGCTTATCCAGAGGGTGATCCGCCTCTCATCGCTTCAGACGGCCAGCGGCTCCGGTTATTCCGTAGACCTGCGCCTTCGTCCTTATGGGGAAAAGGGTGAGTTGGTCACGCCCTTCACCGCCATGGACGAGTATTACCGCACACGCGCCGACGCATGGGAGAGGCTTGCCCTAGTCGGCTCGCGCCCGATAGCGGGCGACATTGATCTTGGCGCGAAAGTGATGGAGACGATAACGGAATTTGTGACAAGCCCCCCACTGCGCCATTACGAATCCGCTAAAATAGCCTCAATCCGGGAGCGTATCGCCGACGAGAAGGTCAAGACCGGTTCCGTGGACATCAAGTTCGGGCGAGGCGGGCTTATAGAGATAGAGTTCATCTGCCAATGGTTGACGCTGGAGCGGGAGGGCGGATGGGATATGTCCCCCGATGGCGAGCCGTTCACCACCTACACGCTGGCCCGCGCCAAACGCGAAAAACTTGTCGCTCCCGACCATGTGACGGAGCTTGAGAAAGCGTACGACTTTTACCGCGCAATCGAGGACGCCCTGCGGATGGATAAGGAGCGGGCCGTCAACGCGATTCCCTTAGACGCCCAGGCTTTAAGACGGCTGGCGAGAAGCGTCAACGCGCCCGGCGTGGGGCCGGAGCGTTTTGTCGAGGTGGTCAAAGAGACGATGGCCAAAGTCCGGGCGATATACATGGAGTTCGCCGCCGCCCGCGCCGGGTCGTCTTTTTCGCCAGCGGGTAGATGAACATGGAAGAGAAGAGTTCCAAGATAGCCCTCAACGCCATACCGTTCATGGGGCCGGTGACGTTTCACAGGCTCGTGGCGGCCTTCGGGTCGGCCACGGACGTCTTCTCCGCCGGGGTCGAGAGCCTCAAAGAAGTCGAAGGCGTCTCCGATGGGTTGGCGCGAAAAATCGCGGAAACCGATCCGCAGAAAATATCCCAACGGGAATTCGACCTTGCCGAAAAGCTTGGGGCCAGCATCGTGACCGTCGGCGACCCAGAGTACCCGGCCCCTCTGTCGAACGCATATTCCCCGCCCCCCGTGCTATCTATCAAAGGGGAATGGAAGGAGAGCGACCAGCTTTCCATCGCCGTGGTCGGGACGCGGTCTCCCACGCAATACGGCAGGTCGCAGGCGGAGAAACTTTCCACGGAACTTGCGAAACTTGGGATAACCGTCGTCTCCGGCCTTGCGCGTGGGGTGGACGGTGTGGCGCACAGGGCCGCGCTTGCGGCGGGCGGAAGAACTGTGGCGGTGTTAGGTTGCGGCCTGAATGTATATTATCCTGCGGAACACAGGGATTTGCAGAAACGTATTCCCGATAGCGGATGCGTGATAAGCCAGTTCCCGATGGCCACGGGGCCGGACAAAGTCTATTTCCCGATGAGAAACCGGATAGTCAGCGGCCTTACGCTGGGGACGCTGGTAATAGAGGCTCCCGAAAAAAGCGGCGCGTTGATAACCGTTTACGCCGCCATAGACGACAACCGCGAGGCCTTCGCCGTACCCGGCCCTATCAACTCCCCCAAAAGCGCCGGGACGAACAATCTTATAAAGAGAGGCCACGCCAAACTCGTCCAGAGGGTGGAGGACATAATAGAAGACCTGCCCGATTACGCCAAGCAATGGGTCATGGATCGGCAGGGGATTCTTCCGCTCGCTCCAGCCGTCACCCTCTCCGCCGAAGAGGAGATAGTGATGGAGACTCTTACGGCGGATGTCCGGCATATAGACGTGATAACCCAGGCGTGTGGTTTGCCGCCCAACATGGTATCTGCTATACTCCTGACCCTTGAGTTGAAGGGCGTGGCGCGTCAAGCGCCGGGAAAGATGTTCCATATCCCCTGAACGAAGGTAGTTTTAAACATGGCCAAGGGTCTTCTTGTCGTAGAATCGCCTGCAAAGGCGACCACTTTGAAGCGTTATCTGGGAAAAGATATCGCTGTGCTAGCCTCTATGGGACACATAAAAAACCTCCCCAAGTCCAAGCTCGGCGTGGACGTGGAGAACGGGTACAAGGCGGAGTTTGTCACCATAAAGGGCAAAGCCAGCGTGCTTAAAGAGCTCAAAGCCGCCGCCAAAAAAGTTGACACCATATATCTGGCGCCCGACCCTGACCGCGAAGGGGAGGCTATCGCCGCCCATCTGGCCGAAGAAATCGGCGGGAAGGGCAAAACGGTCTATCGCGTCCTTTTTAACGAGATCACCAAAAAGGCCGTCATTGCGGCTATGGAAAACGTCGGCGAAATCAACGCCAACAAAGTAAACGCCCAGATGGCGCGTCGTATTCTCGACCGTCTCGTCGGTTACAAGATATCGCCGCTGTTGTGGGACAAAGTCCGCAAGGGCCTCTCCGCCGGAAGGGTGCAGTCCGTGGCGATGAGGTTGATAGTTGAGCGGGAAAAGGAAGTAAGGGCGTTCGTCCCCAAAGAATACTGGACGATAGACGGCATGGCGGAAAGTTCTGTTCCGCCGCCATTCGAGGTACGGCTGGCCCATTATAAAGGCGAGAAGATAGAGATCGGCTCCGCCGAAGACGCGCAAAAGGCCACGGACTCCATTAGCGCCGCAAACCTCGTCATAACCAGGGTCGAAAAGAAAGAGCGCAAACGTCATCCATACGCGCCGTTCATAACATCCAGCCTGCAACAGGACGCGAGCCGGAAGCTCCGGTTCGCCGCGAAGCGGACGATGGGCGTCGCCCAGCGGTTGTACGAAGGTCTTGAGGTCGGTGAAGAGGGGCCGGTGGGTCTTATCACGTATATGAGAACCGACTCCACCCGCGTCTCCGACGATGCGGTAAAGGAAGCCAGAGAGTTCATCGGCAGGGAGTTGGGCGGCGATTTCCTTCCCGCCCAGCCAATCACTTACAAGACGAACAAAAGCGCGCAGGACGCGCACGAAGCCATCCGCCCCACATCCGTGGAGCGGACGCCGGACAAGATGCGGCAGTACCTGCCCAAAGACGAGATGGCGGTTTACGAACTGGTCTGGAAACGCTTCGTGGCCAGCCAGATGTCCTCCGCCGTGTTCGACGTGACCAGCGTGGACGTCGCCGCAGGGGAATACACGCTAAGGGCCACCGGCTCGATAATGAAGTTCGCCGGGTTCCTTAAATTGTACGAAGAGACGAAAGAGACGGAGACCGACGCCGGAGACGACGCCGACAAACGGCTCCCGTCCGATCTTGCCGAAGGGTTGAAACTCAAACTCATCGAGATTAAACCCAACCAGCATTTCACCCAGCCCCCGCCCCGTTACACGGAGGCTACCCTTATCCGCGAGCTGGAAGAGAAAGGGGTTGGCCGTCCGTCCACATACGCCGGGATATTGGATGTCATTCAGGAACGCGAGTATTGCGAAGCGCAGGACAGGAAACTGACCCCGACGGAACTTGGGATGCTGGTGACCGATCTGCTTGTGGAGAGTTTCCCCGACATCGTGAACGTGGAGTTCACCGCCCAGATGGAAGGCGAACTCGACCAGGTTGAAGAGGGCAAAAAAGGCTGGACGGAAGCGCTCGACGATTTCTACAAACCGTTCGTGATAGACCTTGAAAAGGCCAAAACCACGATGCGCAACGTCCGCTCCGAAGCGGAGAAGACGGATGTCGTTTGCGACAAGTGCGGCAAACCGATGGTCGTCAAATTCGGCAGGTTCGGCAAATTCCTGGCCTGCACCGGTTATCCGGAGTGCAAGAGCACCAAAAAGCTGGATAAAGACGGCTCCGTGGTGGAAAAACCGGAGACGCCGCCCGACGAGCCGACAGACGGCGTATGTGAAAAATGCGGATCGCCCATGGTCATCAAGACAGGCCGGTTCGGCAGGTACATCGCATGTTCCAAATATCCCGAGTGCAAGACCACGAAGCAGATCGGCATGGGCATCATGTGTCCCAAGCCCGGTTGCGGCGGGGAACTTGGCCGGAAAAGGACCAAAGCGGGCAAGACATTCTACGGTTGCGGCAATTATCCCAAATGCGATTTCGCCGTGTGGGACGAGCCTATCAAGGAGGCATGTCCGGAATGCGCCTACACGTTCCTCGTCAAAAAGACGCTAAAGACCGGCTCGCAGATCAAGTGCCCGAATAAAGAGTGCGGTTACAAGCGAGACCTCGAAGGAGAGTAACCGGCGGCATAGAGAGGGAGCGACCGCCCCTTTCTCCCCCTGCCAGATGGGGAGCGCCGCCTTGCGGCGAGGGGGTTTAATTCATTCAACCATTCGTGCGTTTGTCTTTACCCTCGCCCCTTGCGGGAGAGGGTGGCGCCCTGCGCCGGGTGAGGGGTAATCCATGCCCCCCTGATAAGGGGGATGGCGTGTATTCACGCCGGGTGGGTTAGTAAGAAACCCCCGTTCGCCTTTGGCTCACTGCCCCCTTGTCAGGGGGCCAAAGCCCCCATCACAAAAACATCATTGCGCCTAATCCGGCATTACTGCTATCATATTCATACCTTACCGATTGGATGGTTATGCATGATTTCGTAATCCAAGTGTGGACATGGCTCCTCGATGAAAAGAACCGAGGGGCGGCTCTGACCATTCTTGGAGGAGTTATAGCCGCCATCATTAAGGGAGCGTGGGAACTCTATAAACATTTTTTTGCTAAACCGCCAGTAAACCCACCAGCAAAACCGGGTCAGAATACAACATTCGGGAATAACAGCCCAATACAACAAATAAAAACCGGTGATATTTCCGGGCAAGGCCATACTGTACAGATCACCAATAATTATGGAATTTCGCTGGAAGTTTATGAAAAGGCGTTAAAGAAAAGAACAGAGGAAATAGAGCAGGAACTCAAAACAGCTCATGCTTCGGAAAAGGAGACGCTGGAAAGGGAACTTGCCGCCGCTCAGAATAACGCGGCCAATAAGAACAAAGCCCACGAAGAACTTATTAAAACCTTAAACCAGACAAATGAAAAACTGACATCGTTAGAAGGCCAGTTTACCGAAAGCATGATAGAAAAAGCCAAGGTATCTCTTAACAAAGGCGATACAGCCGAAGCTGAAAAGCTATTCGAGGAAACGCTTAACCGGGGGATAAAACAGGCGAAGCTGGCCGCCATGTCCGCATTCCAGCTTGGCTCCATAGCAGAGCAGAAAATTGAGTACGCAAAAGCTTATTCTTACTATAAAAAAGCTACGGAACTGGAAAGCGGCAATCCAGGCTATTTAAATGAGGCTGGCATTATGGCCGCCACACTTGGCAGGTACGCCGAAGCGGAACCACTTTATAAACGCTCACTAGAGATATGGGAAAAATCTCTTGGACCGGATCACCCCAACGTTGCCGCGAGCCTGAGTAATCTAGCCGTAGTTTATAAAGAATTAGGCAAATACGCCGAGGCTGAGCCACTTTTTCAACGTGCTATTGAAATACAAGAAAAATCGGCGGAGCCAGATCACTCCAATGTTGCCGCAAGCCTGAACAACCTCGGCGAGCTATTTCGACAGCAAGGTAGATATACTGATGCCGAGTTATATTATAACCGTGCTATTGAAATATGGAAAAAATCACCGGGGCTGGATCACTCCAAAGTCGCCATAGGCCTGAACAATCTGGGTAGCCTTTATCTGGACCAACACAAATATTCTGATGCTGAAGCATTTTGTAAACACTCTCTGTATATAAACGAAAAACACTTAGGATCAAATCACCCCGACATTTCTACAAACCTGAACATCCTTGGCCAACTATTCCGACAGCAAGGCAGATATACTGATGCTGAACCGTTTTATAAACGAGCTCTTGAAATAAGAAAAAAGTCTCTTGGGCCGAATCATCCCAAGGTGGCCGAAAGCCTGAATAATCTGGGAATACTTTATTTTGATCAACGCAGATTCAACGATGCTGAGCCACTGTGTAAACGCTCTCTTGAAATACAAGAAAAATCATTCGGGCCTAATTATCCTGACAGCGCAGAAGCCCTGAACTGTATGGCCGGCATTTATTTTTTCCAGGGCAGATACACCGAGGCGGAGCCACTTTGTAAACGCGCCATAGCCATCATGGAAAAAACCCTCGGTACAGCGCATCCTAAGTTGGTGGAGAAGTATAACAACTGCGCTATGCTCCTGCGAAAGTTGGAGAGGGAAACCGAAGCGGTGGAATACGAGCGCAAGGCTAAGCAGGTGAAAGAGAATCTCGAAAAGGCGAACAAGGGGCGAAGTAAATAGTTATGTTCAACAACCTAACCCCTAACCCTGCCCTCTCCCCACAAGTGGCGAGGATGACGAGAAGGGCAGGATGGGGATTTACAACCGCCACGCGCGGGGTTAACCTGTTTGCTGGTTCACGGAGTCCGGGGTTAAGAACACCCCGGACAGCATTTAGGAGTTAGCGCTCCAAGAGCATTGAGGCGTTGCCTTTTTCCCTCCCCTTAGCAAGGGGAGGTGGCGCGTAATCGCGCCGGAGGGGTTTAATTAAACCCCCTCGCCACGTTGTGGCGGTCCCCCTTGGTAAGGGGGACGAAATTGGATGAGCATTAGAGGCAACGAGCGCCACGGACAGCGTTAACAAGTTCTCAACTATTTTTACGGTCGCCAAGGGTTAAGCTGTGAAAAAATTTTCCCTGCCCGCGATTTTCCTACTTGCCCTATCATCCTCCTGCGCCAACATGGTGCAGGTCAAGATTGACGTCGTTGATCAGCGCACGGCTCTGGAGAACCAGGCCATCGGCACATATCAGGAGATGAAGGGCGACCTTATGCTCCTCGCCTCCGTGCGCTCCATAGACGCTGGCGGAAAGCTTGTCCCGGTTCCGCCCATTCCGCAGGGGAAACGGGAGGCCATCCGCGCCATGCAAAGGTCGGAGTTCAACAGGGACGATATCGAACGGCTGAAATCGCAAGGCCTATTCGGGGAGGGCAAGGACGGTTATCTTGCTTTCGTCAAACAGCCGGAGACCGTGGCCGATCCGAAAACCGCAGGGTTTGTGATAAACCTTCTGGCTGAGGAGAACGCCGACAGGAAGACGACATACGCGAGGATCGCCGAACTCAATGAGAATTTCCGCGAGGGCGAAGTATCCAAAGTGGAGGCGGTGATGGCCGGACTTAACCGCGACACCGCGAAGGAAGGCGAATGGATCCAGCAGGACAGCGGGGACTGGGTTAGAAAAACCAGGCGCAAGTGACCGTCCCATGCTGAAATCAACCATCGCGGCTCTGTTGATAGCTTCCGGGGCGCAGGTTTACGAGCCGTTGGCCCCTGCGCGGCTCACGGCCCACCCGGCGGAGGAATATTCTCCAGCCGTCTCGCCGGACGGAAAGTTCATGGCCTTCGTCTCTAACCAGTCGGGGCCGCCGAACATCTGGATAAAGAGCATCGCGGGGCCGGAGATTCCCACTCCGCGCAGGCTCACCACATCCGCCGCCGGCGACAAGGCCCCAGTGTTTTCCCCGGACGGCAAATCCATCGTCTATGTTTCCTACGGGTCGGACTCGGAAGGGGACATGTACCGCATCGCGCTTCCAAAGCCCAAAGAGATCGCGGCGGGAGTCAAACCCATCCCGCAGAGGCTGACGGACATCTCGACGGGCGATAAGGACCCGGCGTTTACCCCGGGCGGTAAAATAATTTTCACCGCCACCGATAAGAAGACCGGAAAAGAAGACATATGGTCAATGGACCCCAAAACGCTGGAACGCGCCAGGATCACCAGCGACGGGGGAAGCCAGGCCGCCGTTTCGCCCAAGGGTGAGTCGCTTGTTTACGTCGCGCGAAGATCCGACGCGAACGGGACCCTGATGCGGGTCAACCTGATGACCAAAGAGGCGACAAGGCTCACGCAGGGGGAATACAGCGACCTTTTTCCCTGTTTTGTCAACGAACGCAAGATAGTTTTCGTCCGCTATGCGGACGACACCAACCGCGATGGCGTAATAGGCCTCGACGACAACCCGTCGTTATGGGCGATGGACGTCCTTGCTCCCGAAAAGCCGCCGTTCCCCATCACCGGCGCCGAGAGTTACGATCTTTTCCCGTCGGTGGCCGGGGAATATATTTATTACTCGTCCAAACGCAAAGACGCGGTGGACATATACCGTTTGCCGAAGGAGGCGGTCAATCCCCCTCTGTCAGGCGATCCTATAAAAGACCTGCGATGGGCCGAATCGGTGAAGGCGATTCATAAGGATCGTCCGCTCATGGCCCTGATGGCGTTGAGGATGGCGTACTCGGCCGGGGACGGCCCCTCGCTGGCGGAGATACTGTACAAAACGGCCATGGAGGTTAAAGAGAGCCAGTCTGCGCTGGCTTCCGTCAGGATTTTCACCAGAGCCCTGATCCAGTATCCAAAAGCGAAACCCTGGGCCGGTTTGTCCGCCGTGGAGAGGGCTGTGGCGGCTGGAGCCTCTACGGCGCCCAGGCAACTAATCGAAAAACTCCGGGAACTGGAGAAAGAATACAAAGAGACGCCGGAAGCCGTCGCCAAGGCGAGGATAGAGACCGCCATAGCGCTTGCGTCGGACGGAGCCAGCGGTGAAGCCGTGAAAATCCTGCGCAAAGCGGGGGAAGATTACGCGGGAATAAGAGGCGTGTCCGCAGAGGCTTCATATCGCGTCAATGAGGTGTATCTGCTCGCAGGCGACAGGGCGAAGGTGGGTGAAGCCCTTCTGGACGTGGTCCGCTCGTTCCCGGACCAGGTGGAATGGTCGTCAAAAGCCATGAACCGCCTGCTCGATCTTGCCGTGGTGGAGGGCGACCCGCGCGCCTCCGCCGCCAATCTTTACGAAATGGCGGAGAAACGGGCCGATATGCCAAAGTTGGCCGCAAGGGCCATGAACAGGGCCGCGGACTTTTTCCGGGACGACAACGAGCTTGCGAAAGCCAGAGACGCGTACGCGCTGACGGTGTCGAGGTTCCCCGGCGAGGGCGAGGAAAAGAACGAGGCCCTGTTTCAGATAGCGGAAATCTACGCGGAGCAGGAGGAGTTCGCCAAAGCTCTGGAGATATACGGGTTTGTGGAACGCGGCACGGCGTCCATGCGCGAGGCCGCCCAAACAGCCAGAGAGGGGTATGCGCGTCAGGCTATAAAAAAAGGAGAGCGCGAGCTTGCGAACGCCGAGCCGAGGATCGCGCTGAAGACATTCATAGCCCTTGCCGAGCGGGAGCCTTTGTCGGTGGAGGCGCATCGCGGAATCATCCGCGCCCGCGTCACCGTCAACGAGACGGACAAGGCCGTCCGCGACTATGAGGCCCTGCTCAAGTCGTCCCCGTGGAACGACGTTTACGCCTACGCCCTCGGCCTGGCCCTGACGTATGCGGACAAGCCGCCGTTCGCAAAATCCGAGACGCTGATAAAATCCGCCATCGCCGCCAACGAACGCGACCCGTGGCGCCATCAGACCCTCGGATGGATATACGACAACCGGGAGGCGCTCGCAAGAGACGGCGTAAACGCGGAGCTTGCCATGCAGGAATACGCTCACGCATACGCGCTCACCGACGCTGTCGCTTACCCGGCGCGGGCCGCCGATCTGCTGTTGAACATGGGCAACGTAAATTACGCGCTCAACAACTGCGCCGAGGCTCTGGAGAATTATCACGCCAGGGAGAGGCTTGGCGGGGCCGTTAAACAAGGGGAGGCCGAGTCCGTATATCACCAGCGCAAAGGCGAATGCGAGTTCCGCGCAGGCGACGATGAAAAGGCCGTGGCCAGTTTCCAGAAAGCCATCTCCCTCGCCAAACCAGACGAGGGGTTGCGCAGGGTGGAGCTTTACGAGAGGATGGGGCTGGCCCACCAGTCCGCCGGGAAATGGCGCGCCGCCGCCGACAGTTTCTCCGAAAGCCTCAGGCTCCGAAGGTCGCTTGGCGTCAAGGACGGAGAGGTCCCGGCATTGCGTAACATCGCCAACAACCTTTACAACCTGAGCCAGACGCCGGAAGGAGCCGGGCAGGAGACTCTTGCCGAGGCCCTCAAGCTTTACAGGGAAGGCGAGTCGGCCCTTCTCAAACCGGCGATCCCCAAAAAAGAGGAGCCGAAAAAAACAGGCGGCGCGCTTTTCAACCTGGAGATAGAGACCAGCCCACAGGGCGTGCGTGGCGCGTCCAGAGGGTTTTCGGAGATGGACGAGAAAAAACTCATCTACCATCACATCGGCAAAATCTATGGGCAGATGGGGGACTATAAATCCGCCATCGAGTATTTCGAGAAGAAACTCGCGCTTACGCCTTCCTTCCTCCCACTTCTTGGCAACGCGCCTGCGCTTACGGAAAAATCCGTCGTGTTAAACCAGCTTGCCTATTACCTTGCGCGGCTGGGGGATAACGAGGGGGCCGCTAAAAAATATCTCGAATCGCTCGGCCTGTGCCTGCAGATCGAAAGCGTAAACGGCCTGCTGGTGAACGCGGACAGCCTGGCGCGGCTGGCCGTGTCGCGCAATCTTTCCGGCAGGGATGAGATACTAAAACGTGGCGATGAAGCCCTTCTGTTCGCGATCGAGAAAAAGGCGGACGGCGCTCTGTTTGGCGCGACGCTCAACCACTATGCCCAGCTTCATTACGAAAGGAGCCTTGCGTTTTCGGCGCAACCGTTCGCCGGCGACTACTCCTCGACGATAAAATCTCTGAGGTCTTCGGCTTCCGATCTGGCTAAAGCCGAACGTTTTTACAGGGCCGCACTGGATGTGTTCCGAAAAGATTTCGGCGTTAAAGGGTCCGCCACCGGCTATTTCGACACGGCTCTGGGGCTTGCGGAGGTTCTTCGCTCCGTCGGCAGGGATGTAGAGGCCATGCCCGTCCTAAACGAGGCCGAGTACATCGCCGGTTCTATTTTCGCGCATGACGCGCTGTGGAAAATAAAATTGGCCCGGCGCGCTTTGGCCGGGGAAAAACCGCAGAACCTTGAGCAGGCCTCGGCGATACTGGAAGGGCTTGCGTTCGGCGCGGACATATCCGACGGCTCCAAAGCCACGCTGGCCCTTGTGCGATGGATGTACGAGAGCATAGCCAACGAACACGCTGGCGGTTCCGATATGGCAGAGCTATCGGTTCTGGAAAAAGGGTTGATACACGCCTCCCGTCTTTCGCTTTACGGATTCTTGAAAAGCGGGATCCCGCTTGGGGAAGTCGCCGGGATGGAGAGGCTCGCCATCCTTCTCAAAGAGAGAGAGGAGATGGCCGTTGATTTCGCGGCGGAGTTCGCCGAAGGCGCGGACGATGACGACTCGCTGGTTTCAAGAAAAGAGCGATATGACGAATGGATGAAACAATACGGTTCCGCCCTCGACGAAACGCGCCGCTCCAATCCCTTGCTGTGGGCCGCCATTGCCGGAGGGGAAACGGATTTCACCGCCGTAACTTCTTCGCTCGAGGAAAACGAGGCGGCCATCTACCTGTGGCGTACATCCAGAGGATCGAAACTGTTCGTGGTCAGACGCTGGGGGCTTGCCGCCATTACCAGCGCGGACGGAAACGGGAAGTTTGGTTTGACGCTGGGAGATCACGCGTTCAACGGCGTAAAGCGCATTTATCTCGTCACCGAAAGGCCGTTCAGCGACACGTTGACGCAAACCCTGTCGGAAAAATTCAGCGTCTCCGCCGTCCCGTCTTTCGCTAGCGTTCCGCTTTTCAAGAACGCCAGGAACATAAGCGGGAACGCCCTGCTCGTGGCTGGACAGGCTCCGGAAGTGTTAAAGGCTTCGGCCTCCCATTTCGCCGAGGCGCGCATGGCCGCAGGCGAGAGGCTGGCCGGGACTCTTTCGGGCAAGGGCGCGCAGGAAGGCGTTGCGGTGTTTGTCAGAAAACCCAGGATAATGCCGGACGATCCTCTTCAACTGGAGATGGATGTGGATGGCGCAACGGTTTTCCTGCCGCAGTTCGCCCGTGGGGCCGTGGAGCGTTCAACGCTTGTAACCAGGCCTGTGGAAGCTGGCGGTGAAACATCCTGGGAGCCGGGCGCGGCGTATGGAGCTTTGATCGCCGGATTTTCATCCTGGGTGACTCTCTCCGCCGCAGGTGACGGATTCGCCACGCATGTCGCGGAACTATTGAAGAATTCCGCCAAAAAACCGCTGGACGAAGCCCTCATAACCGTTTCCGCCGAAAAAGGGAAACCCTCCATGGCGCGGATAATCGGCTCGTTCGGGTTTGGCGCGGAAGAACGCCGGGCCTATGCGAAAACCAGGTTCGCCGAAAAAGTCCGCAACGCAGTGGACATGGTTAGAAAGGAAGACTGGTTCTCCGCCTCGACAGCCCTTCGGCAGGCGTTGGCGTACACCTCTGCCGCCGACGTCTCCAAGTACGACGAAACGCTTCTGGACAAGCTGGCGGAGGCGGAATTCAGGACGGGAGATTATGAACAGTCGCTTGTCCATCAGGAACGGCTCAACGCGATTTTCCGCGCCAGGGGCGATAAGCTCAAGCTTGCGGACTCGCTACTTCTAGCAGGCGTGATACAAACCCGGCAGGGCAAACACGAGACAGCCGTAGCCTCGATGAACGAGGCCCTGGACATTTACAGGGAGAAGGGGCTACTCAACAAAATGGCGGCGGCCTCGTCCCAGCTTGGAGTGGCCGAAGAAGGTTTCGCAAACTACGGCAGAGCGCTGGAGGCTTACGGAACGGCGTTGTCCATGCAAAGGCGGGCTGGCGACGCGGTGAATTCCGCCCGCGAGCTTCGCAGGATGGGACGGATATACCACCTGCGGCTCAACCAGTTTGCAAAAGCCCGCGCGGTTTACGGGGAGGCTCTTTCCGTTTTCAGGTCCGCTGGAGACAGGCGTGGAGCTCTCATGACGCTTGTGGATATGGGAAGCGTGGAGGCGGACGTTGGCGACCTTGCGGGCGCCGAGAAAATTTTCCGGTCCGCGCTGGCGGAGGCGGAGGAGCTCAAGGACGAAAACGCGCGGGCGCTAGTGGAGTTCCACACGGCCAACCTGCGCTGGTTCATGGGGGAGTACGAGCCAGCCATCACCCACGCCCGCAAAGCTTTGAAGACTGCGGAATCGCTCAAGGACGATGGGCAATCTGCGATCATCCTCAATACTATCGGGCTCATTTACTGGACCCTCAACGACTATCAAAAAGCCCTCGACAACATGGATAAATCGCTGACGCTGGCGAAGAAGGCTGGGATGCGGCTCGACGAAGCCTCCGCCCACAACAACATCGGGCTGGTCTTGAGAAGCATGGGCAGGGTTGACGAATCCATCGGGCGTTTCAAAACCGCGCTGGCTATAGACAGGGAATTGAAAAGCGACTGGGCCAGAGCCTACGACCTGCGGAACATGAGCATAAGCCTGCTGATGAAAGGCGACATGGCCGAGGCCGAATCCGCCGCACGGGAGTCCCTCTGGCTTGCGGAGAAGATAGGCGACAGGATCAACTCCGCCAAAGCCCAGCTTCAGATGGCGGAGATATTGATCGCAAAAGGGGAGAGCGCCCGCGCGTTCGATGAGTTCAAAAAAGCCGAAGATATCGCATCGTCTGCCGGGACGCCGGAAACGCTCTGGCGCGCCTTGCGTGGAGAGGGAAAGGCGAAAAAGGCGCTCAACGACCGCGCTGGGGCCATAGGGTTTTACAAAAAAGCCGTGGACATTGTGGAAACCATGCGCGCAAGCGTCAAGGCTGGCGAACTTAAAGGCGGGTTTCTGGACGACAAACAGGACCTCTACGAAGAGTTGATCCTCCTCCTGCTGGACTCAAAAGACGTTGATGGAGCCTTCGCATACGCGGAGCGGGCGAGGTCGAGGAGCTTCATAGACCTGTTGGGCGCATCGAGCGCCAAACCGTCGGACGATGTTTCCAGAAAAGCTCTTGAGGAAGTGAAACGGCTCCAGAACAGGCGCGAAGAAATAGTCCGGGCCGGTGGGCCTGCGGTGGAGAAAATAGCCGCCGACCTGAAAAAATCCGACGAGGATATCGCTTCCGCCATCGAGACACTCCGGGAGAGGGCGCCGGAACTTGTCTCATTCGTGACGGTGGAGCCGGTGGACGCGAACAGGGCTTTGGCCGCGCTGGGCGGGGATACTGTCCTGCTGGAATATGTAGTGACGGCGAAGGAGGTAGTTATCTTCGCCCTCGGCGGAGAGAAGGCGGAGGCCGTCCGCGTCCCCTGGGACAGGAAGGATTTGGAAAAACTGGTTCTCGAATACCGGAAGCTGATACAGGACGGAGCGCCGCTTGGAGACCGCCCGAAAATTTTGTCGTCGGCGTTGATCGAGCCTGTCAAGAAATGGCTTGCCACCGGTTCCACATTGGCCATAGCCCCGCATGGGATACTTCATTACCTCAGTTTCGCTCCTCTGCCCGTGGATAATGAAACGCTTCTGGAAAAAAAGGCTCTTTTTTACATCCCTTCGGTTTCTGTTTTCGAGCATACGGTAAAACGCAGACTGCCTGCCGGCCGCGGCGCGACAAAAGCCCTGGCGGTGGGCGACCCCGATCTTGGCGGTCTTTCGATGTCTCTTCCTCTTTCGGAGTTGGAGGCCAAGTCGCTCAAATGGGTTTTTCCGGAATCCGAAATCCTGACCGGAGCCTCTGCGACGGAAAAAAAGGTGGTCGAGGACGCTGGCAAGTTCCAGATAGTCCATATCGC